>JAGWRL010000258.1 GCA_028876585.1 Pseudomonadota bacterium
CGGCTCGGCGAGCGCGCGCTAGGCTGCATCGACCCCGGCGCCGCCTCGGCCGCGCTGGTCATCGCCACGCTGACGCGGCATTGGGAAAGTCTGGAGCCGAAATGACGCGGAAATGGATCGGCACTTCGTGGAAGATGAACAAGACGCTGGTGGAAGCGCAGGCATTCGCCCACGCGCTGGTCGCCGCCGAGCCGTCGCGCGACCCGCGCGTGCAGCGCTTCGTCATCCCGCCGTTCACGATGGCGCGCGAGGTGAAGGCGATCCTGCGTGAAACGTCGGTGAAAGTCGGCGCGCAAAACATGCACTGGGCTGATTCAGGCGCCTGGACCGGCGAGATTTCGCCGCTGATGCTGCGGGATTGCGGCCTCGATCTGGTCGAACTCGGCCATTCCGAGCGGCGCGAACATTTCGGCGAGACCGACGAGACGGTCGGCCGCAAGGTCGAGGCGGCGGTGCGGCATGGGTTGATCCCGCTGATCTGCGTCGGCGAGACGCTGGCCGACAAGGAGAGCGGCCGCGCGGCCGAGGTGCTGGCGCGCGAGACGCGCGGCGCGCTGGCGCGACTTTCGCCCGAGCAGCGGCAGGCGCAAATCCTGTTCGCCTACGAGCCGGTATGGGCGATCGGCGAACGGGGCGTGCCGGCCAGCCCCGATTACGCCGACACGCGGCAGGCCGAGATCGTCGCGGTGGCGGCGCAGACGCTCGGCCGGCGCCCGCCCTGCCTCTACGGCGGCTCGGTCAATGCGGCCAATTGTGCGGAATTGATCGGCAAGCCCCATATCGACGGTCTGTTCATCGGCCGCGCGGCCTGGGCGCCGGAGGGTTATCTCGATATCCTCGCCCGCTGCGCGGCGACGCTGTAAGGACAAAGCCATGGTCGGACAATTGGTAGAAGGTCGCTGGGAGACGCGCGGCGGCCCGGCGACGACGGACGCGCAGGGAAGTTTCGTCCGCAAGGCGACGAGCTTCCGCGACTGGATCACCCCGGACGGCGAATTCCGCGCCGAGGCCGGGCGCTACCATCTCTATGTCTCCTACGCCTGCCCGTGGGCGCATCGCACGCTGATCCTGCGCAAGCTGAAGGGGCTGGGCGCGATGATCGGCGTCTCCGTCGTCAACTGGCTGCTCGGCGACGACGGCTGGACCTTCGCGCCCGGCCCCGGCGTCATCCCCGACAACGTCAACGGCGCGGAAACACTCTACCAGCTCTATGTCAAAGCCCGGCCCGATTACACCGGCCGCGTCACCGTGCCGGTGCTATGGGACAAACATCGCAACACCATCGTCAGCAACGAGAGCGCCGACATCGTGCGCATGTTCAATTCCGCGTTCGATCGTATCGGCGCGGCGCCCGGCGATTACTATCCCGAGCCGCTGCGGCCCGAGATCGACGCGCTCAACGCCCGCATCTACGAGACCGTCAACAACGGCGTCTATCGCTGCGGCTTCGCCGCCACTCAGGCCGCCTATGACGCGGCCGTGGCGGCGCTGTTCGCCACCCTCGACGATCTCGAAGCCCGTCTCGCCGACCGCCGCTTCCTCCTAGGCGATCAGACGACCGAGGCCGATTGGCGGCTGTTCGTGACGCTGCTGCGGTTCGATCCGGTCTATGTCGGGCTGTTCAAGTGCAACATCCGCCGCATCGCTGATTATCCCAACCTGCGCCGCTATCGCGATGAATTGCGCGCGACGCCGGGGATCGAGGAGACCATTCGCCTCGACCACATCAAGCGCCACTATTACGAGAGCCTGCGCTTCATCAACCCGACCGGAATCGTGCCGGCCGGCCCGCTTTAAAAGGAGCCCCCATGCGTATCGCCCTCGGCGCCGACAGCGCCGGCAAGCCGCTGCTCGACGTCATCGCCGGCCATCTCGCCGGCAACAAGGCGCATAGCGTCACGGATCTGAGCCAGCCCGGCTTCTACGCCGACATCGCCGCCCATGTCGCCAAAGCCGTGCTGGCGGGCGAATACGACCGCGCCATCCTGTTCTGCGGCACCGGCATCGGCGTCGCCATTTCCGCCAACAAGGTGGCGGGCATCCGCGCCGCGCAGGCGCATGACGCCTATTCCGCCGAGCGGGCGGCCAAATCCAACAACGCGCAGATCATCACCATGGGCGCGCGCGTGATCGGGCCGGAACTGGCGAAAAACATCGCCGACGCCTATCTCGCCGCGGAATTCGACCCGCACGGCTCGTCGGCCTCCAACGTCGCCGCGATCGACCGGCTCGACGCGGCGCGTTAATCGGAGGCGAGCGTCACCCCGCGCGGGCCGGGCGCGTCGGCGGGAAATTCCGCCGTCAGTTCGCCCGCCAGTCCCTCCAGCGCCGCCCGCACCGCATCGAGCGAGATCGCCTCCGGCGCCTCCAGCACGGCGCGGGCGTGAAACATCTGCGCGCCGCTGAACGGGGCCGGGCGCAGGTCGGATTCGAACTCGGCGATATTGACGCCGAGCGCGCTCAACGCCCGCGTCGCGTCGCGCACGATGCCGGGACGGTCCAGCCCAAGCAGATCGAGCTGCAGCCGCCGCTTCGCCGCCTCCCCGGCCGCGCCGCCGCGGGTGACGGTGACGCTCAAGCCCGGCAGGGCGGTGAGCGCGGCCTCCAGCGCCTGCGCCCGCTCCTGCGGCGCGTCGGCGCGCACGACGCCGGCGAATTGCCCGGCGAGCCGCGCCAGCCGGCTTTCCAGCCAGTTGCCGTCATGCGCCGCCACCGCGTCGGATAGCGCGCTGACCAGCCCGGCGCGATCCGGGCCGACGAAAGTGATGATCAGCGGAATGTTCATGCCGGTCTCCTGCGCTGCGGCGCCCGCGCATTATACGCCCACCGCCCGGTCAGGGCCCGCGAAATCCATCGCGTCGATCCGCTGCGCCCGCCGCGTCACCTTCTCCGCCGAGGTCAGCACCTCGCCCAGATCGTCCTGCGCGGCGCGGAAATGGCCCTCCAGCTTGACGACGCGCTCGGCCAGCCGGCGCGCGTCGGCGACCAGCTTGCCGACCTCGGCCTGGATCGTGTGCACGGATTCGCGCACCGCCGCGTCGCGCAACATGGATTGCGCGACCTGGATCGCCATCATCATCAGCGAGGGCGAGACGATCACCACCCGCGCCCGATGCGCGCGCTGCACCACATCCTCGAAATGCTCGACCAGATCGGCGTAGATCGATTCCGAGGGCACGAACATCAGCGCGACGTCCTGCGTCTCGCCGGGGTTGAGATATTTGTCGGCGATGTCGGCGATGTGGCGGGCGAGATCGGCGCGCACGCGCCGGGCGGCGAATTTCTGCGCCTCCTCGCCCTGGGCGCGGCGAAATTCGGCGATGCCTTCGAGCGGGAATTTGGCGTCGATCACCAGCGGGCGCGGATCGCCGGGCAGGCGGATCACGCAATCCGGCCTGGTCTTGTTGGCCAGCGTCGGCTGGAACGCGTAGGCGCCCGGCGGCAGCCCGTCGCGCACGATCGTCTCCATGCGCCCCTGGCCGAACGCGCCGCGCGTCTGCTTGTTGGCGAGAATGTCCTTCAGCGACACCATCTGCTCGGCCATGCCGGTGAGCCGGTCCTGCGCCGCGTCGATCACCGCGAGCCGCTCGTTGAGCCGGCCGAGCGTCTCCCCCGTCGTGCGCGTCTGCGCGTCGAGCCGCTCCGCCATTAGCCGCGCCAGATCGGTCTGCCGGGTTCCCAGCCATTCGCCCAGGCTCGACAGCCGGCCCGACAGCTCCGCCAGCCGCGCCTCGCTGCCGCCGCCGCGCAGAGCCACCAAGGCCAGCGCCAGCGTCAGCGCCAAGCAGGCGGCGGCCGCCGCCGCCAGCGCCTCGCCGACGCTGACGGGAAAACCTTCGACGACGAACAACACCGCGCTCATGGCGCCGCTCTACATCATTTCGCGCCCGAAAGCGAACAAAATAAGAACGCATTTGACCGCGCCCCGGCCGCGCTCTAAGGCGTGCGCGGTTCAACGCTCAAGACCGCCATGGCCATCCGCGACATCATCACGCTGCCCGACCCGAAACTACGTCTCGTCTCGAAGGGAATCGAGCGGGTCGACGCCGACCTGCGCCGGCTGATCGACGACATGTTCGAGACGATGTACGAGGCGCCGGGCATCGGCCTCGCCGCGATCCAGATCGCCGAGCCGATCCGCTTGCTGGTGGTCGACGCCGCGGCCAAGGACGCGCCGCGCGAGCCGCTGGCGCTGATCAATCCCGAGATCCTGTGGTCGTCCGACGAGCGGCGCGTCTACGAGGAAGGCTGCCTGTCGATCCCCGAATATTACGAGGAGGTCGAGCGCCCGGCCAGCGTGCGGGTGAAATACATCGACCGCGACGGCAAGCCGCGGGAGCAACTGGCCGAGGGCCTGCTCGCGACCGTGTTGCAGCACGAGATCGACCATCTCAACGGCGTGCTGTTCATCGACTATCTCTCCAAGCTGAAGCGCGACCGGGTGATCAAGAAATTCGTCAAGATCGCCAAGCGCGACGACGGGAAAGGGCGGCTATGAAGATCGACGCCTCGACGCTGCGCGTCACTCCGGACGAGAAGCTGTCGCTCGCCGACCGGCCGACCGAGGTCGATCCGCTCTACAAGTCGAAGGACGATTATCGCGACACGCTGGAGAGCCACGCCAAGGCGCTGGAAACGCATCACGAGCGGCTCTACGCCGCCGGCCGCCACGCGCTGCTGGTGATCCTGCAAGGCATGGACACCGCCGGCAAGGACGGCGCGATCAAGCATGTGATGATCGGCGTCAACCCGCAGGGCTGCCACGTCGCCTCGTTCAAGCAGCCGACGCCGACCGAGAGCCGCCACGATTTCCTGTGGCGCGCGCAGCCGCATCTGCCTGAGCGCGGCGCGATCGCGGTGTTCAACCGCTCCTATTACGAATCTGTGCTGGTGGAGCGAGTGCATCCGCAGTTTCTGGCCGCGCAGGGGCTGGCGCCGCCGCCCGATCTCGACGCGTTCTTCGCGGCGCGGCTGCGCGCCATCCGCGATTACGAGCGCCGGTTGGTCGAGAACGGCACGGCGATCGTCAAGATCTTCCTGCACATCTCGCGCGACGAGCAGAAGAAGCGGCTGCTGGCGCGGCTCGACGATCCCGAGAAGAACTGGAAGGCGTCGATGAACGACGTCGTCGAGCGCGGCTTCTGGAAGGATTATCAGCGCGCCTACGAGCAGGCGCTGCCCGCCAGCAGCGTCGCCGCCGCGCCGTGGTTCGTCGTGCCGGCCAACGACAAGAAGAACGCGCGGCTGTTCGTCTCGCACATATTGATCGAGGCGCTCGACGCGCTGCCGATGGAGACGCCGAAGCCCGACGCGGCGCGCAAGAAGGAGCTGAAGGCGATCCGCGACAAGCTGGATTGAGCGGCGGCGCCCCCCACCCTGACCCTCCCCCACAAGGGGGGAGGGAACCGCTGGCGGCGCCGCCTAGCCCCGGATCGCCGCGATATTGCCGGCGTAGGCCGTAGCGCCGTTCTTGAACACCGCCGAGCCGGCCACCATCGCGGTGACGCCGGCCTCGATCAGCTTCGGCGCCGTCTCCGGCGTCACGCCGCCGTCGACCTCGATCTCGATCGGACGATCGCCGATCAGGCGGCGAGCGCGCCGCACCTTCTCCAGCATGGCGGGAATGAAGGCCTGGCCGCCGAAGCCGGGGTTGACCGTCATCACCAGGATCAGGTCGAGCCGGTCGAGCACGTAGGCGATGGCGTCCAGCGGCGTCGACGGGTTGAGCGCGACGCCGGCTTTTTTGCCAAGCCCCCGGATCGCCTGCAACGAGCGGTCGAGATGGCGCGTCGCCTCGGCGTGAACGGTGATCAGGTCGCAGCCCGCCTTGGCGAAGGCCTCGAGATAGGGGTCGCAGGGTTCGATCATCAGATGGCAATCGAACAGTTTTTGCGAGTGCTTGCGCAGGGCGGCGACGACCGGCGGCCCGAACGTGATGTTGGGCACGAAATGCCCGTCCATCACGTCGAGGTGAATCCAATCGGCGCCGGCCTCGTCGACGGCGCGCACTTCCTGTCCCAGATTGGCGAAATCGGCGGACAGGATCGAGGGGGCGATCTTGACGCTCATGCGCCGATCAGCCGGTTGGCGGCGGCGACGACCGCTTCCGCCGTGATGTTGAAGTTCTTGTAGACTTCCGACCCCGGCGCGCTGGCGCCGAAGCCGTGCATGCCGACGAAGGCGCCGCGCTCGCCGATATATTTGTCCCAGCCCATGCCGATGGCGGCCTCGACGCCGACGCGCGGCGCCTTGCCGAGCACGGCGGCGCGGTAACCCGCATCCTGCGCGTCAAAAATCTCCCAGCACGGCATCGACACCACCGCGACGCGCTTGCCGCCGTCGCGCAGAATCTTGGCCGCCTCCATCGCCAGCGACACTTCCGAGCCGGTGGCGAGCAGCGTCACGTCGCGCGCGCCGTCGGCCTCGCTGAGGACATAGCCGCCGCGCGCGCAGAGGTTGATGTCGGAGGAGGAGCGCAAAGTCGGCAGGTTCTGCCGCGACAGCGCCAGCGCCGACGGCGTGGCGGTCGAGCCGAGCGCCAGCTCCCAACATTCCGCCGTCTCCACCGCGTCGGCGGGGCGATAGACGTTGAGATTGGGCAGCGCGCGCAGCGAAGCGAGCTGCTCGACCGGCTGATGCGTCGGCCCGTCCTCGCCGACGCCGATCGAATCATGCGTCAGCACATAGACGACGCGCACGCCCATCAGCGCCGACAGCCGGATCGCGCCGCGCGCGTAATCGGAGAAGATCAGGAACGTGCCGCCATAGGGCACGAAGCCGCCATGCAGCGCGATGCCGTTCATCGCGGCCGACATGCCGAATTCGCGGATGCCGTAGCGAACATAGCTGCCGCCGAACTCCTGCGGCGCGAGCGAGACCTGTCCCTTGGTCAGCGTCAGGTTGGAGTGGGTCAGGTCGGCCGAGCCGCCGAGCATGGCGGGAATGGCGGCGTTGATGATTCCGAGCGCCATCTCCGACGATTTGCGGGTGGCGACGTTGGGCTTGGACTCGACCAGCCCGCGCTTGTAGTCGGCCATCTTGCCCATGAACTCGGCCGGCAGGTCGCCCGCGACCTCGCGCAAAAACGCCGCCGGCTTCGTCTTGGCCTCCCAGGCCAGGCGCACGCCGCGCGAGCGCTCGCCCGCCTTGCGCCAGACGTTTAGGATTTCGGCCGGGATTTCGAAAGCGGGGTAGGGCCAGTTGAGGTTTTTGCGCGTGGCGGCGAGTTCGTCGGCGCCGAGCGGCGCGCCATGGGTCTTTTCCGAGCCGGCCAGATGCGGCGCGCCGAAGCCGATGGTGGTGCGGCAGGCGATGAAGCTCGGCCGGTCCGAGCTTTGCGCTTCTCGCAACGCCGCCTCGATCGCGTTGGCGTCGTGGCCGTCGACGGCCGCCGTGCGCCAGCCCGCCGCCTCGAACCGCTTGCGCTGGTCCATCGAGGTGGAGAGCGAGGTCGGGCCGTCGATGCTGATGTGGTTGTCGTCCCACATCACGATCAGCTTGTTGAGCCTGAGATGGCCGGCGAGGTCGATCGCCTCGTGGCTGACGCCCTCCATCAGGCAGCCGTCGCCGCAGATGACGTAAGTGCGGTGATCGACGAGGTCAGAACCGTAGCGGGCGGCGAGCGCGGCCTCCGCGATCGCCATGCCGATCGACATGGCGAGGCCCTGGCCGAGCGGGCCGGTGGTCGCCTCGATTCCGAGCGTATGGCCATATTCGGGATGGCCGGGCGTCTTGGAGTGCAACTGGCGGAAGTTCTTGATCTGCTCGATCGTCATGTCGGCGTAGCCGAGCAGGTAGTGCAGCGAATATTGCAGCATCGAGCCATGCCCGGCCGACAGCACGAAGCGGTCGCGATCCGGCCATTTCGGGTTTTGCGGGTCGATCTTGAGGAATTTGGTGAACAGCACCGTCGCCACGTCGGCCATGCCCATCGGCATGCCGGGATGGCCGGAATTGGCTTTCTGCACCGCGTCGGCGGCGAGAAAGCGGATCGCATTCGCCAGCATGTCGTGAGAAACGGAGGATTCGGGCATAGGCAGCCTCTCTCGGATCAGTCGTTTGTTGCTGGCGGGGCGTTTCGCTCTTAGCGCATCGCGCGGCGCGGTCAATCGCCAGACGCGGGGATCAGCCGGCGCCGATCATCAAAGACACGCGGCCGATCAGCGCGTCGCGGTCGATCGGCTTGCGCAACAGCGTGAAATCGGCGTCGCCGACGGCGTCGGCCGCCTCGCTGGGATAGCCGGTCAGCACCACCACCGGCAGCGCCGGCCGGCGCTTGCGCGCCTCCTGCGCCAGCGCCACGCCGTTCATTTCCGGCATGGCGAAATCGGTCAGCAGCAGGTCGACCGCCAGCCCGGAATCAAGCCGGGCGATGGCGGCGCCGCCGCCGCCGCATACCGTCACATTGTAGCCGGCGCAGCGCAATTGCTCGCCCACCAGTTCGCGCACCAGCGGATCGTCGTCGACCAGCAAAAGCCGCCCGCGCCCCGCCGGCGTGGTGGCGCGCGGCGCCTCGACCCCCGGCTGCGCGATCGGCAGCCACAGCGTCACCGTCGCCCCCGCGCCGGGGCGGCTGTCGATCCGCAGCGCGCCGCCGGATTGGTCGGCGAACCCCTTGGCCATCGACAGGCCGAGCCCGACGCCCTGGCCGCGCGGTTTGGTGGAGAAGAACGGCTCGGCGGCGCGGGCGCACACGTCAGGGTCCATGCCCGGCCCGGTGTCGCGAATCTCGAAGCGGACGTAATCGCCGGTGTTCAACGGCGCGCAACGGGGCGGTTGCCGCGCCTCGGCATGGCTCTCGCGCCGCGCCGCCAGCGTCAATACGCCGCTTTCGCCCATCGCCTCGCGCGCATTGCCGGCCAGATTGAGCAGCGCGGTTTCGAGCTGGCGCCGGTCGGCGAGCGCGGCGGGACAATCGGGCGGGCAATCGACCTTAACCTCCACCCCCTTGCTCACCGTGCGGCGCAGCACCGCGGCGACGTCGTCGATGAGCCGCACCGTCTCGATCGATTCCGGCTCCAGCTCGGGCCGGTGCGACAGCGACGACAGCCGGCGGGAGATCGCACTGCCGCGCTGGGTCGCCTCGCGCGCCATCTTGAGGTAGCGCGGCAGGTTCTCGGGCTGCGGTTTTAACTCGATCAGATCGACTGCGGCTTCAATGGCTTGCAGAACGTTGTTGAAATCATGCGCGATGCCGCCGGCGAGTTGGCCGAGCGCCTCCATGCGCTGGGCGTGGGCGAGCCGGGTCTGCGCCTCGGCCAGTTCCGAGGTGCGCGCCTCGACCAGCCGCTCCAGTTCGGCGCGATCACGCTCCAGCACCGCCGCCGCGTCGCGCAGCGCGGTCACGTCGCGCACTGCGCCCATCATCCGCACCGGACGGCCGTTCTCGAACAGCGTGCGGCCGCGCGCGGAGACGGCGCGCACCCGGCCGTCGCGCCGGTTGACGACGCGATATTCGCCTTCGTAGCCGCCGTCGCCGCCGGGGTCGCGCGCCCGCTCGTGGGTCTCGCGGACGCGCTCGCGGTCTTCGGGGCGAAGGCTGTCGTAGAACTTGGCCCCCGTCACGCGCTCGTTCGGGTCGAGGCCCCAGATCTCGCGCACCCGTTCGTCCCAGCTCAATTCGTCGGTGACGAGGTTCCAATCGAAGGTGCCGACCTGGCCGATCTCCAGCGTCAGCCGCAGCCGCGCCTCGCTGTCGCGCAGCGCCTGCTCGGCGGCGCGGGTTTCCGTCACGTCCCGTTGCAGCCCGATGCAGCCGGTCGGCTGGCCGGCGGCGTCGCGCCGCACTTCGCGCCGCTCGGCGATCCGCCGCCACGCCCCGTCGTCGAGCCGGCTCACCCGGTATTCCACCGACAGCGGCGCGCCGACGTCGATCAGACCCTCGGCATAGGCCACCACCCGGCCGCGATCGGCGGGATGGATGCGCTCGTACCATTGCTCGAAGGTCTCGCGCCGGCGCGTCTCCGGCAGGCCGTGCATGGCCAGCGCCTCGTCGGAGAAGATGGTGAAACGGTTGCGGAAATCGCGCTCGAAACTGCCGACCCGGCCGACCCGCAGGGCCTGGCGCAGCGTCGATTCGCTGCGCGCGAGCGCGTCCCGGTTGGCGCGGTCCTCGGTGACGTCGACGGCGATGGTGACGTTGACCGCCAGACCCGCCGCGTCGCGACCGATCGAATAGGCGCTGCACATCCAGGTGCGCAGCGAACCGTCGGCGGTGCGGACCCGATATTCTCCGCCATTGTGCAATTTGCCGGGCGCGGCGCCGTAGCCCGCCTGATGCGCCGACGTCACCCGCGCCCGGGTCGCGGCGTCGCCGTAGGCCAGTTCCAGCCAGGCGCGCAAATTGGGCACCTGTTCGCGCCGATAGCCGGTAAGGCGCAGCCATTCGCCGCTGACATAGCGGACGCGGCCGCTCTCGTCGTGGGCGAGCAGAGGCAGAGGCACATTCTCCAGCGCCAGACGAAGCTGCCGCTCGTCGAGTTCGAGGGTCATGAAACTGGGACGCCGTTCTTTGTCCGCAACGCGACCCCGCCGCTTTGGCGCGATCTTCAAGCCGGCGCAATAATTCTGCGCAAATTGGGTCGCTTTCCCCCTTCAATCTTTCGCGAAGCGGCCCAAATACGTCGTTAACATTACGTTTGCGGGCCTGCGCCTTTGCATCGGGCGCGACTTTCGGGCTAGAGCGACGCATGATCCCCCCCGCACGCGTCCAGGCCGCGCTCGAAGCGCTCGCCGATATCGAAACCCGCCGCCGTCCCGCCGCCGAGGCGCTCAAGGATTGGGGCCTGGCGCATCGCTTCGCCGGCTCCGGCGACCGCGCCGCCATCGCCAGCCTGGTCTATGACGCGCTGCGCCGGAAGGCGTCGTCCGCCTTCATGCTCGGCCAGGATAGCCCGCGCGCGCACATGCTCGGCGCGCTGGCCTCGGTGCGCGGCCATTCCGTCAACGAGATCGGCGCGCTGTTCAACGGCGAGAAACACGCGCCCGAGGTTTTGACCGATGACGAGCGCGCGCGGCTGAGCGCGGGCGGCCTCGACGGCGCGCCCGATCACGTCAGGGGCGATTATCCCGAATGGCTCGCCCCGGCTTTCGCCGAAAGCTTTGGCGCCGAGGCGGCCGCGGCCGGCCGGGCGCTCGCCGCCCGCGCGCCGGTCGATCTGCGCGTCAACACGCTGAAGACCAACCGCGACAAGATGTTGGCGGCGCTGGTTCACCTTGAGGCGCAACCGACGCCGTTTTCGCCGGTCGGCCTGCGCATCGCCGTCAAGGGCGACGGACGCGGCCCGGCGTTGAGCGCCGAGCCGGGTTACGTCAAAGGCCAGATCGAGGTGCAGGACGAAGCCTCGCAGCTCGCCGCGCTGATCAGCGGCGCGGCGCCGGGCCAGCAAGTGCTCGATCTCTGCGCCGGCGCCGGCGGCAAGACGCTGGCGCTCGCCCCGATGCTGGCCGGCAAGGGCCAGCTCTACGCCACCGACGACGACGGCCGCCGCCTCGCGCCGCTCTACGCCCGGCTGGAGCGCTCGGGCGCCCGCAACGTGCAGGTGCGCTCGCCCAAGGGCAAGGCCGACCCGGTCGCCGATCTCGCCGGCCGCTGCGATCTGGTGCTGATCGACGCGCCCTGCACCGGCTCCGGCGCGTGGCGGCGCAGCCCCGACGCGAAATGGCGCATCCGTCCCGGCGCGTTGCAAGAGCGCATCAAGGACCAGACGCAAATCCTTGAGCGGGCGACGAAATACGTCAAGCCGGGCGGCAGGCTGGTCTATGTCACCTGCTCGGTGCTGAAGCCCGAGAACGAGGATCGCGTCGCCGCCTTCCTGGAGGCGCATCCCGATTTTCTGCCCCTCGACGCGGCGACGATGGCGCGCGCCGCCGGGCTGCCGGCGCTGGCCGATTTCGCCTCCCAGCTGGGGCCGGGCCTGCGGCTCGACCCGCTGCATTCCAACACCGACGGTTTCTATGTCGCGGGGCTGGTCCGGGCGGGGGCTTGAGAAAAGCGCGGCGCGCGCGCATCTTCGCCGAGCCGGAGACCAGCCGATGTCGCTCGACGAATTCATGGCGTGGGAGGAACGTCAGGAGCCGCGCTACGAATTCGACGGGCTTGATATTGAGGAGAGGACCGGTGGGACGATCACCCACGCCCAAATCCAGGTTAACTTGATCGCCGCATTGAATTCTCGGCTGCGTCGGGGGCCATATCGCGTCGTTGGCAGTATCCTTAAGGTGAAAACCAAAACCAGCATCCGCTATCCCGACGCCATGGTGATGTGTTCGCCGGCGCGCGGATCGGCGACCGCAACTTCCGAGCCGGTCGTTCTGTTCGAAATCCTCAGCCCCTCCACCGCGCGCAAGGACCTCGGCGCCAAGAATGCCGAGTATCAGACGCTTCGCTCGCTGCGGCGCTATATCGTGCTGCACCAGAACGTCGCGGCGGCGGAGGTGTTTTTCCGCGACGAGAATGGCGAGTGGGCGCATGAATTCGTCGGCCGCGACGGCGCGCTGAACCTGCCCGAGATCGGCGCGACGATGGCGCTGGCGGAATGCTACGAAGAAATCGACCTGTCCGCCGCGCAGCAGCCCTGACGCCGGCGCAGAGCCGGGACCTACCTCGCGCGCCGTCGCCGTGATACATCGCCGCCATGACCCGCGTTCTCGACCTCCTGGACTCCGACCCGCGCCCGCGCCATCCCGAGAAGGCGCATCGGCCGGATAATCCGATCGCGCGCAAGCCGGCCTGGATTCGCGCCAGGGCGCCGGGGTCGCCGGGCTACGCCGCCACCCATGCGCTGGTGCGCGAGCACAAGCTCGTCACCGTCTGCGAGGAGGCGCGCTGCCCCAATATCGGCGAGTGTTGGGAGAAGAAGCACGCCACCTTCATGATCATGGGCGAAATCTGCACCCGCGCCTGCGCGTTCTGCAATGTCGCGACGGGGCTCCCCCATGCGCTCGACGCGGACGAGCCGGCCCGCGTGGCGGATGCGACGGCGAAGCTCGGCCTGTCGCACGTCGTCGTCACCTCGGTCGACCGCGACGATCTCGCCGACGGCGGCGCGGCGCATTTCGCCCGCACCATCCGCGCCATCCGCGCCGCCGCGCCGGCGACCACGATCGAGGTGCTGACGCCCGATTTCCTGCGCAAACCCGGCGCGCTGGAGATTGTCGTCGAGGCGCGTCCCGACGTGTTCAACCACAATCTCGAAACGGCGCCGGGCAAATATCTCACCGTCCGCCCCGGCGCGCGCTATTTCCATTCGCTGCGTCTGTTGCAGCGCGCCAAGGAGCTGGACCCAACTTTGTTCACCAAATCGGGCCTGATGGTGGGATTGGGCGAGACCCGCAACGAGGTGTTGCAGGTGATGGACGACCTGCGCTCGGCCGAGGTCGATTTCCTCACCATCGGCCAATATTTGCAGCCGACGCCGAAGCATCACGCGGTCGAAAGCTTCGTCACCCCGGCCGAATTCGAAGCTTACGCCACCATCGGCGCCGCCAAGGGCTTCCTGCTGGTCTCATCCTCGCCGCTGACCCGCTCATCGCACCACGCCGGCGAGGATTTCGCCAAGCTGAAGGCGGCGCGGCTCAAGGCGGGCTGATCCGCCCTTCTTTCGCTCCTTTGGGTCTGGTAATCGCCGGGGAGACGATTCTCCTGCGGGAAGCCCATCCTTATGCGCGTGATCTTGCTTGGCCTGTTCGCCGCGATCTCCTTGATCGCAGGCCTCTACGAGCGCGACGGCATGACGATCGGCATCGGCGTCGCCTCGGCGCTCGGCGCCGCCGCGTGCTGGCCGACGATCCGGATTTCGACCTTTCTCAAAATCATGTCCGAACTGTTCGCGGTCGAGACGGTGGCGTTCGGCCTGGTCGATCTCGCCAATGTTCTGGGCAAATGGCCGGCCTCGCTCGCCCTCTACGCGCCGCCGCGCTACCTGCCGGTGGCGACCGGGCTGTTCGTGGTCGCGCTGACGCTGATTTCGCACATTCCGTTCGTGTTGCGGATGATGCACATCGCCGATCCGTTTTTCGAGGCGCGCACGCAGATCGCCTTCCGCGCCTGGCCGTTGCCGAAAATCGCGATCCGGCAAACCTTCTACGCCCGTCTCAACGTCATTTTTCTCATTCTCGTCAATCAGCTCCAGGTCGCCATCGGCGTCCGCGTCAATTTCTTCTACCGCGATTTCGGCAACGCCATTCAGGTGCCCGACGAAGCGCATCGCGACGCGTTCTGGCACCAGTTGTTCGGCGTGTTCACGCCGCTGGTCACCGTCTCGATCCTGGTGTTCCTGCTGGAGTTCTACGTCGCGCAGAATTTCGTGCTGCAATGGCGACGGTGGATGACGGCCTCCTACACCACGCGTTGGCTGCTGCGCTCGATCCACTACAAGCTCGCGCTGAAGGGCGAGACCACCGACAACCCGGATCAGCGCATTTCCGAGGATATCGGCGGCTACATCAGCGGCGAGGGCGGCCGCGGCTCGACGATGAACGTCGGCATCTACAATTACACCATCGCCGCGGTGTCGACCGCGACCAATCTGGTGGCGTTCTCGATCATCCTCTGGCAGACCTCGGCGACGATGGACCTGTCGCTGTTCGGCGTGCCGATCCCGGGCTTCCTGTTCTGGGTGGCGGTGCTCTACGCCTGTTTCGCCACCGGCATGATGCAACTGATCGGCCGGGCCTTGTCGGGCCAGTTGTTCCGCCAGCAGGCGGTGGAGGCGAACTTTCGTTTCGACCTCGCGCGTATCCGCGAATACAGCGAGCAGATCGCGCTGCTCAAGGGCGAACAGCGCGAGATCGACCGCGCCAACCGGGTGTTCACCGACGTGTTCACCACGGTGCAGCGCATCATCCGGATTCGCACGCGGCTGAACGCGTTCCTGCAATTCTACGCGCAGATTTCAGGCATCATCCCCTATGTCGTGGTCGCGCCGTTCTATTTCGTCGTCAAGAAGGTCGATTTCGGCCGCTTCAATCAGGCGGCCGACGCGTTTGGCAACGTCAACACGGCGATGAACTTCTTCGTCGACCGCTACACCGGCCTGTCCGCGTTCAGCGCCACCGTCAACCGCTTGTCCTCGTTCGAGGCGGCGTTCGACCGCGCGCTGGCGGATGAGGCGCGCGAGCCGCGCGTCAGCGTCGCCGCCGCGTCCGGTTCGGCGCTGTCGATCCCCAACCTCGATCTGGCGCTGCCCGACGGCCGCAAGCTCGCCCATGTCGGCGATCTCGCGCTGATCCCGCAGGAATCGACCTTGCTGATCGGCCCGTCCGGCTCCGGCAAGTCGACCTTGTTCCGCGCCATCGCCGGCCTGTGGTCGTTCGGCTCGGGCGAAATCCTGCAACCGCCGCACGCCAGGCTGATGGTGCTGCCGCAGCGGCCCTATCTGCCGATCGGCCCGCTGAAGGATGCGCTGGCCTATCCCGGCAGCGCGGTGAATTTCACGCCCGAGCAGCTGCGCGCCGCGCTGACCGATGTCGGCATGACCACCTTCGCCGACCGGCTGGAGGAGAGCGACAACTGGCAGATGCGGCTGTCGGGCGGCGAACAGCAGCGCCTCGCGGTGGCGCGCGCGCTGCTCGCCAAGCCCGACTGGCTGTTGCTCGACGAGGCGACCGCTTCGCTCGACGAGGAGAGCGAGAACACGCTCTATCGCGTCATCGCCAAGGCCCTGCCGCAGGCGACCGTCGTCTCGATCGGCCATCGTTCGACGCTGAAGGCGTTCCACAAGCGGCAAATTCATCTCGAAGCGCATCCCGGCGAGGCCGCGACGCTGGTGGCGTGAACGGAACCGACGCCGCGCCTTGCGCGTTCCGGTTGCGTGGTTTGGCGCGGGCGTTTGGCGTTCCCGCGCCGCCCGCGCTAACATCGTGTGAGCGGGGGGCGATACATGACCGGCAATATTCCAGAGATCGGCGACAATTTCCCCGCCATCGAACTGCCGCCGCCGCGCCTCGACGATCTCGCGCCCCTGCGCGACGCGTTCCGGCTGCGCCGCACCGAACAACATTTCTCCACGCGCCCGCTGCCGCCGCAAATGCTGTCCGACCTGCTGTGGGCGGCCTGCGGCGTCAATCACCACGCCGGCGTCAACGGCTCGCACGCCGGCGCCCCCGTCGTTGTCGACGCCACCGCCAGCAACGCGCAGGAGATCGACGTCTATGTCGCGATGGAGCAGGGGCTCTATCTCTACGATCCCGAACGCGCCCGGCTGGCGCCGGTGCTGCTCGGCGATCTGCGGCCGCTGGTGGCGGACGAACATCTGCCGCGCAGCGGCGACGCGGCGCCCGTGCGGCTGGTCTATGTCGCCGACGTCGACCGGCTGGAGCAGGGCGCGCTGAAGGACGCGCCCGGACTGAGCGACCCGGAAATCCAGAAATCCTATTATCTCGTGGATTGCGGCATCGTCGCCGCCAATGTCTACCTGTTCGCCGCCGCGGCGGGGCTGAACGCGTGGTTCCACGATTGCGACCGCGCGGCGCTGGCCAAACGGCTGCCGCTGCGCTTCGGCCGCCGGGTGCTGTTCGGCCATACCGTCGGCTATCCCGGCTGAGCTTGCCTGTCGGCGGGAAACCTGCCAATTCCGTCGCGGTTTTCGCTCGGAGATCACCATGAAGCTGCGCGTTCTCGTCATCGCCCTGGCCGTCGCTTTTGCGCCAGCGCTCGCCGCCACAGCGGCGCCGAAGCCGGAGCAGACCGTCGACATGGCGGAGGTGCTCAAGCCCGGCCCGCTGCCGGAACTCAGCTTCGGCCCCGATAACGGCGTGGCGATCGTCGAATATGGCTCCGTCACCTGCCCGCATTGCGCCGTCTTCGATCACGAGATCTGGCCGAAGGTGAAGGCGGCTTATGTCGACACCGGCAAGGTGCGCTACATCTTCCGCGAATTCTCGCGCAATCCGCTCGACGTCGCCGCCTTCACGCTCGCCCGCTGCGTCGGCGACGACAAGGACAAGACGATGGCGACGATCGAACTGCTGTTCGCCACGCAGGAAAAATGGGCCTTCACCGACAATCCGCTCGAACCGCTGCTCGCCGCCCTGCGCCCGACCGGGCTCGGCCGCGACAAGGCGATGGCCTGCCTGAAGGACAATGCGCTGATCGGCAAAGTGCGGGCCATCACCGACACCGCCGAAAAGGTGGTCAAGGTGCAAGGCACGCCGACCTTCGTGATCGACGGCAAGTCCTACGGCGGCGAATTGTCGCTCGCCGATTTCGACGAGCTGCTGAAGCCGCTGGTGAAGTAGCGGCGTCGCGGGCGATGTGTTATTCTTACTGTGTTGAGTAAGAAAGGACGCGTCATGCGGATCACCTCGAAAGGCCAGGTCACGATCCCGCAAGATATTCGCGAGCGCGCCGGGCTGATGCCGGGGACGGATGTTGAATTCGAGATCGCGGACGGGGTCGTTCGCCTGATCAAGAACCAACGCGGCGCCGGCCGGAAGACGCGCGGCCAGAGAATTGTCGATTCTCTGCGCGGGCGCGGCCATTTCAAAATGACGACCGACGAAGTCATTGCGCTGATGCGCGGGCCGCCGGCGGACGAAGGCTGACCTTCGTCGTCGTGTTCCTCGTCGATTCGAACGTCATCATCGATGTCCTGACCGATGACCCCGTGTGGTCGGACTGGTCGCGCAAGGCGTTGCGCGCGGCGGGAGACGATGGCGAGCTTGCGATCAACCCCATCATCTATGCCGAGATTGCATCCGGATTCGCGACCGCGACGGAACTTGACGGGCAGGTCGAGGCCAGTCTTTTCCGCAGGCTTCCCCTGTCCTACGAGGCCGGTTTCGTCGCCGGTTGGGCCTTCGTCGAATATCGTCGCCGCGGCGGGACGCGGACGTCGCCGTTGCCCGATTTTTACATCGGCGCTCACGCCGCTGTCGCCGGTCTCACGCTCCTGACCCGCGACTCCCGCCGCTATCGCGGATATTTCCCGAAATTGCGGCTGCTGGCGCCGGACTGAGGACGCCGCGCCGCTCACCCCTTCTCGTGGAAAAAACCATAGACCAGCTTCGCGGTCGCGGCGTTGAGGCCCGGCGTCTTCTCCAGGTCCGCTAGCCCGGCGTTCGCCACCGCCTTGGCGGTGCCGAAGGCGTGCAGCAGCGCGCGTTTCCTCGCGGGGCCGATGCCGGCGATTTCGTCGAGCGGGCTTTTCACGAATTCCTTCTTGCGCCGCGCCCGATGTGTGCCGATGGCGAAGCGGTGCGCCTCGTCGCGCAGCCGCTGCACGAAGAACAGCGTCGCATCGCGCTGCGGCAGTTTGAACGGCTCGGCCCCCTCGACGAAAAACGTCTCGCGCCCGGCGTCGCGATCCGGCCCCTTGGCGATCGAGGCGATTTTCACCCCCTCGACCCCAAGCCCGTGCAACACCGTGCGGGCGGCCTCGAACTGGCCGCGGCCGCCGTCGATCAGCACCAGATCGGGCGTGTCGGGAAAGCTCCCCGGCTCGGCGGTCTCGCCCTCGCGCTTCAGCCGCGAAAAGCGCCGGGTCAGCACCTCGCGCATCATCGCGTAATCGTCGCCCGGCGTCAGGTTTTCACTTTTGATGTTGAAGGTGCGGTACTGGTTCTTCACGAACCCCTCCGGCCCCGCCACCACCATGGCGCCGATCGCGTTCGTCCCCATGATGTGCGAATTGTCATAGACCTCGACGCGGCGGGGCGGCTGCGCCAGCCCGAAGGTCTCGCCCAGCGCGACCAGCAGTTTCTGCTGCGTCGCCGTCTCCGACATTTGTCGCGACAAAGCCTCGCGCGCGTTGCGCAGCGCGTTGTCGACCAGCTCCTTCTTCTCGCCGCGCTTAGGTGCGCCGACCGCGATCCGCCGCCCGGCGCGGGCGGAGAAAATCTCCGCCAGCACGCCTTGCGAGGGCACCTCGTGGCTCAGCAGCACGAGGCGCGGGGCCGGGCGTTCGAGGTAGAATTGCGCGAGGAAGGCGTCGAGCACCTCCGCCTCGCCCATCGCCTTGTCGGCCTTGGGGAAATAGGCGCGATTGCCCCAATTCTGATAGGTGCGGAAAAAGAACGCCTCGATGCAGAACTGCCCCGCCTCCTGGTGAATCGCGAACACGTCCGCCTCCGCCACCGAGCGCGGGTTGACGCTCTGTTCGCCCTGGATCGCCGACAAAGCCGCGATGCGGTCGCGCAAGCGGGCCGCGCGCTCGAACTCCAGCGCCTCGGCCGCTTCGCCCATTTCGCGCGCCAGCCGATGCCGCACCGCGCGGCTGCGCCCGGACAGAAACGCGCGCGCCTCCTCGACCAGTTCGGCGTAGTCGGGCAGCGAGATTTCGCCGGTGCAGGGCGCGGCGCAGCGCTTGATCTGATGCAGCAGGCAGGGCCGCGAGCGGTTGGCGTAATAGCTGTCGGCGCAGGTGCGGATGAGGAAGGCGCGCTGCAACGCCGACAAGGTGCGCGTCACCGCGCCGGCGTTGGCGAACGGCCCGTAATAATCGCCCTTGGCGTCGCGCGCGCCGCGATGCTTGGTGATCCGCGCCGCCTCGTGATCGCCGCTGACGAGGATGTAGGGGAAGCTCTTGTCGTCGCGCAGCAGCACATTGTAGCGCGGCTTCAACTGCTTGATCAGATTGGCTTCGAGCAGCAGCGATTCCGCCTCCGTCTCGACGGTGACGAACACCATCGAGGCCGTCTCGGACACCATCCGCGCGATGCGGTTCGATTGCCGCTGCGGCGCGGTGTAGGACAGAATCCGCTTCTTGATCGAGCGCGCCTTGCCGACATAGAGCACATCGCCGCTTTCGCCGATCATGCGATAGACGCCGGGGCCGTTCGGCGCGTGTTTCCAGAACGCCTTGATCACGGCGGCGCCGCGCGCCAGCGGCCCGGCCTCGGCCGCCGCCTCGTCGGCGGTCAGGTCGAGGTCGGGCGCTTCGTCGTCGATCTCAGGGATGGGCGTGTCGCCGGGCATGGGGGGAATCTAGGGCGGGCGGCGCCAAAGGGGAAGCGCCCGCGCCCCCGTCGCGGCGATTTCGCGTTGGCGAACCCGCTTGGCGAAGCGGGCTCGCCGATCCGTCACGCCGTCACTTGTTGGACGCGGGGGCGCCGGTCTCCTCCGCCCGCGCCGCCGGGTTGGAGGCGTATTTGAAATCCGGCGCCGCCTTGAGCTGCGCCTGCGACACATCGAGCACCGCCCGGTCGGGATAACCCTGATAGGCCTCGATCTTTTCGGGTTCGATGGTCTTTTCCTGCGGCTGGGCGGACGAGCCGGTGACGCCGTTCGCCGGCGGCGCGCCGTTCACCGCCACGGTGCGCTGTTCGGTCTGCCAGTGGATGGCGGAATAGGGCACGCCGATATCCTTGCGGCCGATGCCGAGGAAGCCGCCGATGCCGATCACCACCGTCTTGACGTTGCCGTCATGATCCAACAGCAGATCGTCGATTTTGCCGACGCTCTTGTTGGCGTTGTCGTAGACGGCGACGCCGACCAGTTTGGGCGCGCGCACCAGCCCCTCGCCCTGCTTGTCGACGAAGGCGGGCGCCGCCGCCGCTGACTCGGTGGGCTCGCTGGCGGCAGATTTGGCGGTTTCGCCAGCGGCAGGCTTGGCGGCCTCGCCGGTGACAGGCTTGGCGGTTTCGCCAGCGGCCGGCTTGGCCGCCTCGCCAGCGGCGGGCTTATCGCTGGTGGATTGCGCTGAGGCGGCGACGACGCCGAGCGTCGCCGCGGCGAGGCAGCTAATGAGCAGAAGTTTCATGGTCCGTACTCCGATGTGTCGCTCGAGCGGAGACGCGCCGTCGAGCGACTGGCGATTCGATTGCCGACCGCGACGCTGTCGCCCGTCAGTCCGGCGGGCCGCGCCGCGCCCCCCGCGCCGCGTCGCGCGCAAAGCGCCAGAGGGAAACCGTTCGCCGCTGGGATCGTTTCATCACGATTTCTTGCGGCGCCGGACGGATTCGCGCGCGCCGTTGGCGCCGCCCTTGACGCCGCCGCGCCGGCATACCACCCTTCCGCCATGTCGCGCCGCCTGCCGCCGTTCGAGATCACGCCCGATCTGCTGGTGCGCGCCTATTCCATCGGCCTGTTCCCGATGGCCGAGGATCGCGAATCTGCGCAACTGCACTGGGTCGAGCCGGAGCGGCGCGGGATTTTTCCGCTCGACGGGCTGGTGATCTCCAAGAGTCTGGCGAAGATCGTCCGCTCCGATCTTTACGAGGTCACCGCCGACGGGGCGTTCGCCGAGGTGATGCGGGCCTGCGCGGCGCGCGACAAGACCTGGATCAACGAGGAGATCCTGCGCCTCTATTGCGCGCTGCACGCGCGCGGCCAGGCCCATTCGATCGAGGCGCGGCTCGACGGCGAACTGGTCGGCGGCCTCTATGGCGTCAGCCTCGGCGCCGCCTTCTTCGGCGAGAGCATGTTTTTCCGCGCCCGCGACGCCTCCAAGGTGGCGCTGGTGCATCTCGTCGCCCGGCTGCGGCGC
This sequence comes from Pseudomonadota bacterium, assembly GCA_028876585.1. The sequence continues at coordinate 21,426 of JAGWRL010000258.1, forward strand.
GGCGGCTTCCGCCTGCTCGACACGCAATTCCTCACCGATCATCTGGCGAGCCTGGGCGCGATCGAGATCAGCCGCGCCGACTATCGCCGCCGCCTCGCCGCCGCGCTCGACGGCTGCGCCGATTTCGCGGCGCTGCCGCTCGACCGGCCGATTGCCGGCGCGGCGGCGCTCGACTTGGCGCGCGCGCCGGCATAGGACTTGCGTTAACGGCCCCATAGAGGAGACGGCATGGCGTTCGACGAAATGGGGCCGGAACATGAAGCGCCGCGACGGCTTTACGCCAAGGTGGCGCGCTGGCTGGAGCAAAGTCCGCCCGAGCTTCTGACCTCGCGTCGCGCGCAAGCGGAATTCATGTTCCGCCGCATCGGCATCACCTTCGGCGTCTATGGCGACAAGGAGGCGGCGGAGCGCCTGATCCCGTTCGACATCGTGCCGCGCCTGCTGTCGCGCAAGGAATGGACGAAGCTGGAGGCCGGCCTCGTGCAGCGCGTCACCGCGCTCAACCTGTTCCTGAAGGACGTTTACGGCGCCCGCGCGATCCTCAAGGAGAACATCGTTCCCGAGGATCTGATCCTGCGCAATCCGCACTACCGGCCGGAGATGATCGGCCATCGCGCGCCGCACGACGTCTGGGTGCATATTGGCGGCATCGACATCGTGCGCGTCGACGAGAACGATTTCTACGTGCTGGAGGACAACGCCCGCACCCCCTCCGGCGTCTCCTACATGCTGGAAAACCGCGAAGTGACGATGCGGCTGATGCCGGACCTGTTCGCGCAGCACCGCGTCGCCCCGGTCGATGATTATCCCGATCAGTTGCTGGAGACGCTCGCCTCCGTCGCCCCGCACGCCGAAGTGACCAACCCGACCATCGTCGTGCTGACGCCGGGGCCTTTCAATTCCGCCTATTACGAACACTCGTTCCTGGCCGACAAGCTCGGCGTCGAACTGGTCGAGGGCCGCGATCTGTTCGTCGACAACGACGTCGTGTTCATGCGCACCACGCTGGGGCCGAAGCGGGTAGACGTGATCTACCGCCGCGTCGACGACGAATTCCTCGATCCGATGGTGTTCAATCCGGCCTCCGTGCTCGGCGTGCCCGGCCTCGTCGGCGCCTATTTGGCGGGCAATGTGACCATCGCCAATGCGATTGGAACCGGCGTCGCCGACGACAAGGCGATCTATTCCTATCTGCCCGACCTGATCAAATTCTACCTCGGCGAGGAGCCCAAGCTGAAGAACATCCAGACCTTCCGCTGCCGCGAGCCGTCCGACCTGTCTTATGTGCTGGAACGGCTCGATCAGCTCGTGGTCAAGGAGGTCAACGGCTCGGGCGGCTATGGGATGCTGGTCGGCCCGCATGCGACGCAGGCGCAGCGCGACATGTTCGCCGCCAAGCTGAAGGCCGATCCCGCCAATTACATCGCCCAGCCGACGCTTTCGCTGTCGACCTGTCCGGCCTCGTTCGAGACCGGCGTCTCGCCGCGCCACGTCGATCTGCGGCCGTTCGTGCTGTCGGGCGCCAAGGGCGTCACCATCGTGCCCGGCGGCCTCACCCGCGTCGCGCTGACCTATGGGTCGCTGGTGGTCAATTCGAGCCAGGGCGGAGGCACCAAGGACACCTGGGTGGTTGACGACCTCTTGGACGACGAGGAGGCGTGACATGCTCGCCCGCACCGCCGACAATCTGTTCTGGCTCGCCCGCTACATGGAGCGCGCCGATTTCATCGCCCGCACCATCGAGGCGACGCTGCGGCTCGAATATCTGCCGCGCCACGGCGGCGACGAGGTCAAGACCGAATGGCTGTCGGCGCTGGAGGCGGCCGGCGCGCACGAGACCTATCTCGAACGCCACGGCGAGGTCAGCGAGGCGGCGGCGATCGACTATCTCACCTTCGACCGCGACAACCCGTCCTCGATCTGCAACTGCCTGGAGAATTCGCGCGCCAACGGCCGCGCCGTGCGCACCGCGCTGACCTCGGAGACGTGGACCGCGATCAACGACGCCTGGCTCGAACTCAAGCGCTTCGAGGCGACGCGGCGCGCCAGCAAGGAACTCGGCCGCGAGGCGCTGACCCGCTTCCTCGACTACGTGAAAAAAGCCTCGCTCGACTTCGACGGCGCCTGCTACCGCACGATGCTGCGCAACGAGGGCTATTGGTTCAACCGGCTCGGCCTGTTCCTGGAGCGCGCCGACAACACCGCCCGGCTGCTCGACGTCAAATATCACCTGCTGCTGCCGGCGCATGAGCAGGTTGGCGGCAGCCTCGACTATTTCCAGTGGGTGGCGATCCTGCGCGCGGTGTCGGCCAACACCGCCTATCACTGGGTCTATCGCGACCGGGTCAAACCCTGGCTGGTCGCCGACCTGCTGATCCTCAAAGCCGCCATGCCGCGCTCGCTGATCTATTGCTACGAGTTGCTCGACCGCGCCTTGCACGAATTGGCGCGCGGCGACGGCGTGTCGGGGGCGGCGCAGCGGCAGGCGCGGGTGACGCTGGGCAAGCTGGAGCGCGCCCGCATGACCGAGATTTTCCAGGCCGGCCTGCATGAATTCATCACCGAATTCATCGAGGAGAACGCCCGTCTCGCCGCCACGATTTCAGAACAATATCTGTTCGTCTGAGGGGCGGCGATGCGCATCCGGGTTTTCCACGAAACGAAACTCGCCTTTTCGCAGCCGGTGCGCTCGCTGCATCTGGCGCTGCGCCTGACGCCGCGCAGTTTCGAATCGCAATATGTGCTGCGCTGGCGCGTCGGCGTCGATCTCGACGCCACCGCGCGGCTGAGCGAGGACGCGTTCGGCTCGGTCGTGCATGGGCTGAGCTGGCATAGGCCGGTTGAGGGCGTCACGATCACCGCCGCCGGCGAGGTGCAGACCAGCGACGCGGTCGGCGTCGTGCGCGGCGCGGTCGAGGTGATGCCGGCGCTGATGTTTTTGCGCGCCAGCCCGCTGGCGCAGGCCAATCCCTCGCTGCGCGAATTCGCCGAAAGCGTCGCCGCCGCCGATCCGCTGGAACGGCTGCATCGGTTGATGGCGGCGGTGCGCGGCGCATTGACTTTGGCGCCGGGTTTTGGCGGCGAGGCGCCGGCGTCAGAGGCTTTCGCGCTTGGGAAGGGTGGGGCGGCCGATTTCGCCCATGTGTTCATCGCCTGCGCCCGCGCGCTCGAAATCCCCGCCCGTTTCATCACCGGCTATCGCCTTGGCCCCGCCGCCGAGGGAGCGCAGATGCACGCCTGGGCCGAGGCTTTGGCGCCGGGGCTCGGCTGGGTCGGCTTCGACGCGGTCAACGACCTGTGCCCCAACGACGAGTACATCCGCGTCGCCGCCGGCCTCGACGCCAAGGACGCCGCGCCGGTGCGGCTGTGGACCAATGTCGGCGAGACGGAGATCACCGCGAGTCTGGCGGTCGAGCAGGCGGAGGCGCAGGGGCAGAATTAGGGGGCGTCGCGCCGTCCGGCCTCCCATCGAAGGACGAGCGGATGCACAAACCGAGGTCGCGCCGGCTCACGGTCCTGCACGCCTTCCTGCGCAGCGAGGCGACCGGCGGCGTGGTGTTGATGGCGGTCGCCGCTTTGGCGCTGATCGTCGCGAATTCGCCGCTCGGGCCGGCCTATTTCGCCGCGCTGCATGGCGAAATTTTCGGCCTCAGCCTCCTGCATTGGATCAACGACGGGTTGATGAGCGTTTTCTTCCTGCTGGTCGGGTTGGAGATCAAGCGCGAGGTCATCGAAGGCGAGCTTTCAAGCTGGCCGCGCCGGGCGCTGCCGGGCGTCGCCGCGATCGGCGGCGTGATCACGCCCGCGTTGATTTTCCTGGCCATCAACCACGCCAGCCCGGCGACCTTGCGCGGCTGGGCGATCCCAGCGGCGACCGACATCGCCTTCGCGCTCGGCGTGCTGGCGCTGCTGGGCTCACGCGTCCCGGTGTCGCTCAAGGTGTTCCTGACGGCGCTCGCCATTCTCGACGATCTCATCGTCATCGTCATCATCGCGCTGTTTTACACCTCCGAATCCTCAGCCCTGATGTTCGCGCTGGCGGGCGTCGCGCTGGCAGGGCTGATCGGCTGCAACCGCTTCGGCGTGACGAGCCTGTGGCCCTATCTCGTCATCGGCGCGGCGTTGTGGGTGTTCGTGCTGCTGTCGGGCTTGCATGCGACCCTGGCGGGCGTCGCGCTGGCGCTGACCATTCCCCTGCGCGGCGACCCTGCGGCCTCGCCGCTGCATAGGCTGGAGCATGCGATCCAGGCCTGGGTGGCGTTGCTGATCGTGCCCGTGTTCGGCTTCGCCAACGCCGGCGTGTCCTTCCGCGGGCTCAGCGTCGAGACGGTGCTGCACCCGCTGCCGCTCGGCGTCGCGCTGGCCATGTTCCTGGGCAAGCAACTCGGCGTCTTCGCCTTCGGCTGGGCGGCGATCCGCCTCAAGCTGGCCACCCTTCCGGCGCACGCGACATGGATGCAATTCTACGGTGTGGCGATACTCTGCGGCATCGGCTTCACCATGAGCCTGTTCATCGGCCTGCTCGCCTTCCCCGATTCGCCGCCGTTGCAGGATGCGACCAAGCTCGGCGTGCTGGCGGGATCCATCGCCGCCGGCCTGCTCGGGTCCGCGCTGTTGCTGCGGGCGCGGCCGGCGTGAGCGCCGCTACACCCCCCGCATCAGCCCCCCATCCACCCGCAGATTCTGCCCCGTGATATAGCCCGCGCCCTCGGAGACGAGGAAAGCCACCGTCGCCGCGATCTCCTCCGAACGGCCGTAGCGCCCCATCGGCACGCCGGCGCGCCGTTCCTCCACGGCCGGCAGCGAGTCGATCCAGCCGGGCAGCACGTTGTTCATGCGCACGTTGCGGCCGGCGTATTCGTCCGCGAACAGTTTGGTGAACGCCGCCAGCCCGGCGCGGAATACGGCCGAGGTCGGGAACATCGGGCTCGGCTCGAACGCCCAGGCGGTCGAGATGTTGACGATGGCGCCGCTGCCCTGCGCCGCCATGATCGGCGCGACGAGCCGGGTCGGGCGGATCACGTTCATCAGATAGACGTCCATGCCGGTCCGCCATTGCTCGTCAGTGATCTCCAGCAACGGCGCGCGCGGGCCATGGCCGGCGCTGTTGACCAGCGCGTCGATGCGGCCCCATTTCGCCATCGCCGCGTCAACCAGCTTTTGCATGTCCGCGCTCGACTGATTGGAGCCGGTGACGCCGATCCCGCCAAGCTCCTTCGCCAAAGCCTCGCCCTTGCCGGAGGAGGAGAGGATCGCGACCGCGAACCCGTCGGCGGCCAGCCGCCGGGCCGCCGCCGCGCCCATGCCGCTGCCGCCCGCGGTCACCAGCGCGACTTTCGTGCTCATGCAATATTCCCCTGTTTGGGCGCCAGCCCGAGCCGCCTGAGCGCCGGACCCGCCGTCAGCCCCTGAATTAGCACGGAAAACGCCACCACCGCGAAGGCGCCGACGAGGATTTGCTCGCGATAGGGCGCATCGACCGGCAGGGTCAGCGCCAGCGCCAGCGCCAGCGCGCCGCGCAAACCGCCCCACACCAGAAAATGCTGCTCGGCCGCCGGCAGGCGCCAGCGCGAGAAGGCGAACAGCGCGGCGACGGGATAGACCGCGACCGCGCGGCCGATGAGCGCCAGCGCGACGATCGCGACGGGGCGCCAGTCAAATTTGAGCCCGACATGCGCCAGCGCCAGCCCGATCAGCAGGAACACGAAGGAATTGGCGACGAAGGCGGAAAACTCCCAGAACGCCAGCACGAATTCGCGCCCCTGCGTCGACAGCGAAAACGGACGATCCGGCTCCGCCAGCACGCCGAGATTGCCGAGCAGCAACCCCGCCGTCACCGTCGCCAGCACGCCCGAGGCGCCCATCCGCTCGGCGGCGAGAAACGAGCCATAGGCGGCGACCGCCGTGATCGCCGTCTCGACCATGTGCTCCTGCGTGCGCCCCGCCAGCGTCAGGGCCAGCCCCGCCGCCAGCGCGCCGAGCGCGACGCCGCCGCCGGCGATCCACGCCAGTTCGCCCAGCGCCACGCCCGCCGAGGGCAGGGCGCCGCCGAGCGTCGCCAGGGCGAACAGCACCGCCGCGACGCCGTCGTTGAGCAGGCTTTCGCTCTCGATCAGCAGCGCCATCCGCCCCTTGACGCCGGTCTCGCGCAACAGCGCGATCACCGCGATCGGGTCGGTGGCCGAGATCAGCGCGCCGAAGGCCAGCGCCGGAGACAACGGCCAGCCGAGGCCATAGACCAGCCCCGCCGCGACCACCGCGCCGCACAGCACGACGCCGAACGTCGCCAGCAGCAGCATCGGCGGCAGATCGCGCCTGAGTTCGCTCCAGCGCAGATTGAGCGCCGCCTCGAACAACAGCGGCGGCAGGATCAGGTCGAACACGACCTCGTGCGTGAGTTTGAGCCCGACATCGACCCGCACCAGCGCCAGCGCGAGTCCGGTGAGCACGAGGCCGACGGTGTAGGGCAGGCGCAGCCGGCGCGCCACGATGGCGACCACCATAGCCAGGCCGAGCAGGGCGACGGTGCGGGCGACCAGCAATTCCATCGCCGCCGGGTAGCACGAATGTTCACATCCCGGCCAGCCGCGCGGCGCGGCCGCTCAATCCCGGCTGGCGGTCAGGAACCGTTCGGGATCGACCGCGGCGCCGTCGACACGCACTTCGTAATGCAGATGCGGGCCGGTGGAGCGGCCGGTCGAGCCGATGCGGCCGATCGTGTCGCCCGCCTTCACCATCTGGCCTTCCTCGACCAGAATTTGCGACATATGGCCGAAGCGGGTGGTGACGCCGTTGCCGTGGTCGATCTCCACCGCATTGCCATAGCCGCCCATCGGCCCGGCGTGGATCACCCGGCCGATCGCCGTCGCCTTGATGTCGGAGCCGTAGGCCTGCACCAGATCGACGCCGGGATGCAGCGCCGGCCGGCCGAGGAACGGGTCCGGCCGATAGCCGAACGGCGACGACATGTTCGCCTCGCCGATCAGGGGATAGCGCAGCGGCAGATGCGGCAGCAGTCGGCGCAGCCGCCGCGCCGCCTCGACCTCGCGCGCCGCGTCCGACACCGCGCGCCCGAACGCGTCCTTGTCGTCGAGCGGGACGAACGGGCCGCCGACGCCGCCCGGCTCGTGCGTGTCCGGCGCCTTCAGCGTCGCCGGGTCGAGGCCGGTGCGCTGGATCACCGTCTCCATGCTCTGCGCCGCAGCCCGCGCGGTTTTGGCGACGCACCGCGTCCTGACCGAACTGCCGCCGGAGACGCCGCCCGAGGTGGCGCTTGGAAAGATGATCCAGTACTGGAAGGAAGCCGCCGAAGCCGAGGGCGCCGGGTGGCCCACGATCACGCCCGAGCAGATGGACAAAGCCGGCTACGACTGGCACGTGTTCCCGAACTTCATCTTCCTGATGGGGCTCGACGGCGGCATCTTCTACCGCTTCCGCCCCAACGGCGACGATCACGAGTCCTGCCTGTTCGA
>JAGWRL010000259.1 GCA_028876585.1 Pseudomonadota bacterium
ATGGTGCTGAGGCCAGAGCCTCTGTTCGCCGCGATCGAAAGCGCACTCGGCGCGCATCCGGGATTGTGGCGCGTGCTGTTGACGCCGCAGGGCGAGCCGCTTGACCAGCCGATGGTGCGCGAACTGTGCGCGCGGCGGCCGGGGCTGCTGCTGGTCACGGGCCGCTACGAGGGCGTGGACGAACGCGTGCGCAGCCAAGTGGACCAGGAAATCTCGATCGGCGATTACGTGCTGAGCGGCGGCGAGGTGGCGGCGCTCGCCGTGCTCGACGCCTGCGTGCGGCTGATCCCCGGCGTGATGGGCAAGATCGAGTCGGGGACAAGCGAGAGCTTCGAGGACGGCGGGCTCGAATATCCGCACTACACGAAACCGCGCGAATGGGAAGGACGGGCGATCCCCGACGTGCTGCTGTCGGGCGACCACGCCAAGATCGCGCGCTGGCGGCGGGAGCAGGGGGAGCGGATTACGCGGGAGAGAAGGCCGGATTTGGCCGAAAAGTTCGCGGGCTGAGTCCTGAGGGTCGCGGAGGCGCTTGACGAATCATCTGCTACCGCGAAAGATGGTCTATGAGCCCACAACCAAAAATTTCCGCCGTTTCCAGCGAATTCCTCGCCGTCGCGGCGGGACGTCGGTTCAAAACGATTTTGGCCGACCCTCCCTGGCGTTTCCAAAATTCAAGCGGCAAGGTGGCGCCTGAGCATAAGCGCTTAAATCGCTATTCCACGATGACGCTCGACGAGATTAAGCAGCTTCCCGTGCTGGAGGCGGCGGACGCCACTTCGCACCTCTATCTCTGGGTTCCCAATGCCCTGCTGCCGGATGGGCTGGCCGTCATGGCGGCCTGGGGCTTCAAGTATAAAGCGAATGTCGTTTGGCATAAAGTTCGCAAGGACGGCGGCTCGGACGGGCGCGGCGTCGGATTCTATTTCCGCAATGTCACAGAGCTGTTGCTGTTCGGTGTGATCGGCAAGAACGCCCGCACGTTGGCGCCCGGCAGGACGCAGGTCAACATGATGCAAACTCGCAAGCGCGAGCACTCGCGTAAACCGGATGAGCAGTACGATCTGATCGAATCGTGCTCGTCCGGCCCCTACCTTGAAATGTTCGGACGTGGCACCCGCAAGGGCTGGACGACTTGGGGAAATCAGGCCGATGACGGTTATGAGCCGACGTGGAAAACCTACGCCAACCACTCGCAAGCTGGAAAAACTCAGGAATTGTTCGACTAATTCTCGTCTTCATCCTCTTCTATTTCAAGAACCCCGGCTTTCTTTGCAGCTTTCAAGGCCTCGTAAGCCTCTTCGCCATCATCAACAAAAGTGCTGGGTTTAATGGCGAATGTGAGCAAGGGGCAACCGCCGGCGCCGCCGCCCTCGATTTTGGGCCATAATTTCTCGTGGTGGGTGGTGGCTTTGCCGTAAGACGAGCCCTTGCCGAGCGATTTGAATATCTGCTGCAATTCCCACGCCCGCGTGATCACGATTCCAACCTGAATGGCGCGAAGTTCGAACAGCAGCCGAAAATTGTTCAGGTCTCGGTCGAAAAATGGATCCTTGTTGTTCCATTCCATCTCCACCGCAACGCCGCCCTTGAAGCAGTCGACCGCGTGCGTCGGGCTGGCGATCTCGTTTTTGTCCACGACAATTTTTGTGTCGAAGCCCTTCTCGATCCATCCGAGTTTATACAGCGGCGTGTCAATCCGCTGACTGATCAACGAACGGTTGCCGCCGCCGATGCGAACTTCGGATTTGAGCAATCTGAAGTTGAGCAAAACATCTTGCACTTCCGCCCACTCGTTAGGGCAAGCGGTATGAAGGATCCCGGTCGCATTGCGCCATTCTTTGATGTGGTACATCTCCAACAGCGGCGCGGGAATCAGGTGCTCGGTCGACATGCTCCTTTATGCAACATCGACTATGTTTTCTCCAGCTAGGTGACGCATTACTGCTCACCGCAACCCCCGAAAAAACGCCCTCACATCCCCCGCTAGCGCCTCCGGCTGCTCCATCGCGGCGAAATGGCCGCCGTGGGGGAATTCGGTCCAGCGGCGGATGTCGGTGAAGGTTTTTTGCGCGATCGAGCGCGGCGGGCGCACCATTTCCTTGGGGAAGGCGGCGTAGCCGAGCGGCGCGGTGGCGGGACGCTCGGGCGTCACCGGCCAACCGCGATGCTTGCGGAAATAATAGGGATAGAACGACGAGCCGATCGCGCCGGTGAACCAGTAGAGACTGATGTTGGCGAGCATCTGGTCGCGCGTCAGAGCGGTTTCGATCTCGCCGCCGCAATCGGTCCAGGCGTGGAATTTCTCGACGATCCAGGCGGCGAGGCCGGCGGGCGAATCGGTCAGGCCAAAACTCAGCGTCTGCGGCTTGGTGCCCTGGATCCACTGATAGCCGGTCTCCTCGTCGAGCCAATGTTTCAGCTCGTCGTTGAAGCGCAGCGCGTCGGCGCCGCTCTCGCGCTCGCGCGGCACGGCGAGCAGGTTGACATGCGCGCCGATCAGCCGGTCGGCATAAGCGGAGGCCATATAGGCGGCGGTGATGCCGCCCCAGTCGCCGCCCTGCACGGCGAAACGTTCATGGCCCAGCGAGGCCATCAGTTCGACCATGCAGGCCGCGATCTCCTCGACGCCGTAGCGTTTTTGCCCCGGCCGAAATGACAGGCCGTAGCCCGGCAGCGACGGCGCGATCACGGTGAAGCTGTCGGCGGGATCGCCGCCATGCGCGGCCGGGTCGGTCAGGCGCGGGATGAAGTCGACGAACTCGAACACCGAGCCGGGCCAGCCGTGCATCAGCAGCAGCGGCAGGGGCTTGGGGCCTTTGCCGGGAACGTGGAGGTAATGCAGGTCGATGTCGTCCCTGGCGATCTTGAACTGGGGATAGGCGTTGAGCTTGGCCTCGGCCTGGCGCCAGTCAAAACCGTCGCGCCAATAGCCGATCAGCGAGCGCAGATAATCGACGCTGGTCCCGTAGGCCCAGGGTTCGCCGGGGGCGGAATCGGGCAAACGCGTGCGCGCGAGCCGGTCGCGCAAATCGGCGATGTCGGCGTCGGGAACGTGGAGCGTGAACGGCGTCATGTCGTCTCCCCAAAGCCGCACCCGTCGACCACGCCGCGCCGGTGCTTGCCCTCGCCGATCAGCCGCTCGCCGTCATGCGCCTCAACCGCGAACAGCACGCTGGAGCGGGTCTTCTCGATCACGCGCGATCTCGCCACGACCCGCCGGCCGAGCGGGGTGGGCGCGAGATGGCGCACGTCGACATGGCTGCCGACGGAGACGAACCCCTCCGGCAGATGCGCTTTGATGGCGCGGCCGGAGGCGACCTCCATCAGCAGGATCATGAACGGCGTGCCATAGACCATCGGCATGCCGGGCACATGGCCGCCGACGGTGATCTCGGGCGTGACGAGGGTTTCGGCTTCGCCGGTCATGCCGACGGCGATATGGGCGAGGGGATCGGACATCGGGCTAATTTGCCCGCAGCCGGGCCGGCGACGCAAGGGCCTCGTACAGCGCCGCCTCGAATTTCAGCGCGCCGCCGAGCGAAACCGGGTCCATGAACGGAAACAACTGCGTCGCCCAGAAGCCGGCGACGCCGTTGCGGCGGTCGATCCAGAAATAGAGATTGCCGAGGCCGCCCCACGACAGCGAGCCGGCCGGGCGCCCGGTCGGGGCGTCCTCGTCGTTGACCATGAAGGAATAGGCCCAGGATTTCGCCATGCCGGGAAAGAAGTCGAGCGGGCCGGAAACGCGCGGCGCCACGGTCGGCAGCGGCGGCAGCTTCAGCCCGGCGAGGCCGTCGCGCGCGGCCCAGGCGACCGTCTCCGGCTTGAGCACGCCGGCGCCGTCGTTGAGCCAAGCTCCAAGAAAGCGCATGTAATCGCCGACCTCGCCGTAGAGGCCGCCGCCGCCGGGGACGACCTCCAGCGTTTCGCGCGGGGCGATGTCGAGCGGCGTCAGCGAACCGTCGGCCTCGCGCTGATGCATCGCAGCGAGCCGCGCGCGCATGTCTGGTGTCGGCATATGCGCCGTCGCGCACATGCCGAGCGGCGCCAGCACATACTCGTGCAGGATCGCGTCGAGCCGTTCGCCGACAATCGCCTCGATCACCATGCCGAGCCAGTCGATCGACAGGCCGTATTCCCAGCGCTCGCCGGGTTCGTTGACCAGCGGCTGGCGGAAGCCGGCCCGCGTCGCGCTGCGATGCGGCGTCAGCCTTTGCTCGTCGAGCAGGCGGCGGATGATGAGATTGGCGAAATCGTAGCCGAATCCCGCCGTGTGCAGCATCAGCATCCGCGCGGTGATGTCGCGTTTCGGCGCCCGGAATCTTGGCGCGCCGGCGCCGTCGTAGCCGTCGAACACGCCGATTTCGCCCAAAGCGGGCAGGTAGGTCCTGGCCGGCGCGTCGAGATCGAGCCGGCCCTCCTCGACCAGGCGCAGCGCCACGGCGGCGGTCAGCGGCTTGGTGCAGGAAAACAGCGAGAACACGGTGTCCGTCGTCATCGGCGCCGGCGCGCCGAGCCGGCGCAGGCCCGCCGCGCCGGAGAACAACACGCCCTCGCGGTCGCGCGCCATAGCGACGATTCCGGGGACGCCGGCGGCGACCGTCGCGTCGAGAATGTTGCGCGCCTGCGATGCAAAGGCTTCTTTCATCGTGTATCTCTTCCGCGACGGGCCGCCATGGCCCCGCCATCCTAGAGGACAGCACATGAGCATCAAAGTCGGCGACAAGATTCCGCACGCGACGCTTCGTCAGGTGACAGCCGACGGCGCCGTTCCCGTCACCACCGAGGATTTCTTCGCCGGCCGCAAGGTCGTGCTGTTCGGCCTGCCCGGCGCCTTCACCCCGACCTGCCACAAGAACCACCTGCCCGGCTTCATCGCCGACGAAGCGGCGTTCAAGGCCAAGGGCGTGCTGGAAATCGCCATGACCGCCGTCAACGATCATTACGTGCTCGACGCCTGGGCGAAGGCGACCGGGGCGACCGGCCATGTGACCTTCCTGGCCGACGGCAACGGCGAATTCGCCAAGGCGCTCGGGCTCGAATTCGACGCCGCGATGGGCGGCCTCGGGCTGCGCTCGAAGCGCTATGCGATGCTGGTCGACGACGGCGTGGTGAAGCAGCTCAATGTCGAGGATTCGCCCGGCAAGGCCGACCTCTCCAGCGCCGCGCATCTGCTGTCGCAGATGTGAGGTCGGCGCGCGGCGGGGCCGGGGCGGGCGTCTATACGAACGCCTTCTCGGTCCAGCCGGCGCCGGGGCTTCCGAGGTTAGAGACGCTGCGGACGGCGGCGTCGTTCATGTCCCAGGTGGCATAGGCGCCGGTCGTCGTGTTCTGGAACAGGATCGAGGACTGGTGATTGCCGAAGATGTCGGCGATCCCCTTAAACGCCCAGGCGGCGCCGGGATTGCCGATCGCGCCGCCGCCGACCAGCGCATTGCCGCTCAGATCCCAGGTCGCGTAATTGCCGGAGGCGTCGCGGAACAACAGGTCCGACTTGCCGTCGCCATTGAAATCGCCGGTTCCCACCAGCGCCCATGTGCCGCCGGCGCTGCCGATCGCGCCGCCGCCGACGACGCTGTTGTTTCCGATCTCCCACACCGCATAACCGCTGCCGGCCTTGAACAGGATGTCGGTCGTGCCGTCGCCGTTGAAATCGCCGACGCCGGCGAATGTGTAGCCCACGCCGGGATTGCCGATATTGCCGCTGCCGATGATTGACGTTCCATGCAGATCCCAGACGGCGTAATTGCCCGAGGCGTCCTGAAACAGCAGGTCGCTGGTTCCGTCGCCGTTGAAATCGCCGATCGCGCGGAAAACGAAACTGCCGCCGGGATTGCCGATCGCGCCGCCGCTGACGGTCGCGCCGTCGGTCTGCCAGATCGCGTAATTGCCGCTGGCGTCCTGGAACAGGATGTCGGGCTTGAGATCGCCGTTGAAATCGCCGACGCCGAGCAGCGCATAGGTCCCGCCCGGCGCGCCGAACGTCGCGCCGCCGGAATTGACGCCGCGCTGCACGTTCCAGGACGCGATTACACCGCTGGCGTTCTGGAAGAAGAGGGTCCCGGGCAGCTCCTGCTTCGCGGCCGGCGAGGCGCCCTGCACGCTCCAGGCCGCGCCCGGCGTCCCGATGCCGCCGGCGCCGATCACGCTCGTGCCGTTGGCGCCCAATTCCCACGCCGCATATTGGCCAGAGACGCTGTTGTAGAACAAGATGTCGCTGTTGCCGTCGCCGTTGTAATCGCCGACGCCCTTGATTGACCATTGAAAGCCGGGCGCGCCGACATTGCCGCCGCCGACCACTTTATCGTGCTTGATCTTCCAGGTCGCCACCTCGCCGGTGTTCTGGTTGAGGAACACGACCGCGCTCGTGTCGTCGGCGACATTGGCGCCGACGCCCGCGAACACGAAGCCCGCGCCCGGCGAACCCAGCGTCGCGCCGCCGACGACGCTGGCGCCGTTGATCAACCAAGTGGCGTAGACGCCGCTGGAATTCTCGAACAGGAGGTCCGACTTGCCGTCGCCGTTGAAATCGCCCGTTGCGACATAGCTCCAGCCCGCGCCGGGATTGCCGATCGCGCCGCCGCCCGAGATCGTTCCCTGCTTGACGCCCCAGGTCGCGTAATTGCCGAGCGCGTCGCAGAACAGCAATTGCGCCGCGCCGTCGCCGTTGAAATCGCCGGTTCCCACCAGCTTGTAAGACCCGCCGGGCGTGGGAAGGCCATAGGCGTAGGCGATCGACGTTCCAAACATCTCCCACACCGCGATCTGCCGGGTGCTGGAGTTCTGCAACACAAGGTCGGCGTAACCGTCGCCGTTGACATCCGCCGTCGCCACCGTGGTCCAGGCCGGGCCGGGCGCGCCGATCGACCCGCCGCCGCTGATTGTCGGCCCATTGAGCTGCCAGGTCGAGAACGCGCCGCCGGTGTTCTGGAATAGGATGTCGGAATTGCCGTCGCCGTTGAAATCGTTGGGCGTGTGCGAGAGGAAGGTATTCTGCGTGCCGTTCGAGCCGAACGGCGATATTTCCACCGTGCCGGCGGCGGTGCCGTCGCTCGACCATTGCGCGAAATGGCCGGCGGAGTCGTAGCCGGAGAACAAAACCTTCGTGCCGACGACCTGGAGAAACTCCGGAGCCAGGCTGTTGGCGCCCTGGGTTCCCGGCGCGATCTCGGTGGTGGTGGTCCCATCGGTGATCCACAAACCTGCATTGCCGTTGGAATCGTTGCCGCCGAACATCAGTTTGCCGCCGAAAGGCGTCATATAATAAGGGTTTAACGAATGCGCGCCCTGCTGGCCGGCGATCGCCTCATGCGTGCCGGCGATGGTTCCATCGGTCACCCAAAGGCCGCGATTGTCGGTCGAATCAAAACCTGAAAAATAGTCGCGCCCGGCCACGAAGGTGAACGCCGCGGGATCGAGGCCGAAGGAGCCCTGCAACCCAGGCTCGATCTCAAGCGTGCCGCCCGCGGTTCCGTCCGTAACCCACAGGCCGATCACGCTGTTGGAATCGGTTCCCGAAAACAACTCCTTGCCGCGGAACGCGGCGATCGATCCGGGCGAAAGGCTGAAGGCCCCCTGGGTTCCCGCGAGAATTTCGTGGCTGCCGAGCGCCGTGCCGTTGGTCGCCCACAAGCCGACATTGCCGGAGGAATCCGTGCCGGCGAATGTCCAAAGCGAGCCGACTGCGGCGACATCGAAGGGATTGAGGGCGCTCGCGCTCTGCGTGCCGGGGATAATCTCCTGCGTGCCGGCGGCCGTGCCGTCGGTCACCCACATGCCGCGATTGCCGCTGGAATCAGAGCCGCTAAAAATCGCCCGCGAACCGTTAACGACGGGAGCGGACGGCGACAGGAACGAGCCGCCCTGTTGCGCGCTCTGCAACAGCGTCGCGCTCGCGCCATCGGTGATCCAAAGGCCGGCCCCGCCGCCGCCGCCCGAATCGTCGCCGACAAACAGAACTTTGGCGCCGAACGCCACCTCGCCGCCGGGCAGAAGATTCTGAAGGCCCTGCGAGCCGAACGCGATTTCGTTGCTGCCCGCCGCTGTGCCGTCGGTGACCCAAAGTCCGACCTTGCCGCTGGAATCCGTCCCGGCGAACAGCGCATAGGACCCCATGGTGAAAAAATTATTGGGGTTCAGGTTCTGACCGGATTGCGAGCCCGGCACGATCTCCTTGGAGCCGAGCGCCGTGCCGTCGGTCGACCAAAGCCCGGTTTGGCCGCCCGCGTCGGCGCCGGCGAACACGACATAGCCGTTCACGCGCGTGAGGTAGAAGGGACGCAGGCTCGCGGCGCCTTGCGTGCCCGCCAGCAGCTCAAACGACCCGCCCGGCGTGCCGTCGCTGATCCAGAGCCCAACATTGCCCGAGACGTCCGTGCCCGAAAACACGACGTCGGCGCCGAGTTGCGTCATAAAGAACGGATCGAGGCTATGCGTCGCCTGCGTGCCCGGCACCAGCTCCTTGGTTCCGAGCGCCGTCCCGTCGCTGGTCCACAGGCCGGAATTTCCCGAGGCGTCCTTGGCGCGATAGTAGAACTTGCTCATGGCTTCCCCCGCTCGATCGACATCGGCGTGTGGCGCGGCGCATTTCTCTTCCGCACGTCAAGGGCAAAATAACACAAATTGATGCGTTTTTGCGCCGTCGTCGCGGATGGGGCGCGCATTTTCGGCCGCTATCGACCCATGGGGCGCGAGGCGCGCCGAAAAGCCTGCGGCCCGGCGGTACATCCGCGCCGGGCCGCAGTGCCTGGGGTCGCGCCGAAGCCGACCCTGACGCGGCTATGGCCGCGAAATGTGAAACTATGCTGACACGCCTGCGCCAGGCTGACGGCCACGTCTTTGTCCAGATTACGGTCTAGCCGGGCGCAAAGCTTCGAGGGATGGACCCACCATGATTCGCGCCCTGATCGCCGCCGCCTGCTGCCTCGCCGCCGGCCTCGCCTTCGCCCGTCCCGCCATGACGGTCGAGGACGCCACCATGCGCGCCGCGCCGAGCCGCCACGGCCGCGTGGTGCAGCACATCCCGGCGCACGCCCAGATCGACATCAGCGATTGCGGCGAGGACTGGTGCGCCGCCTCCTGGCGCGACCTCGACGGTTATGTGCGCGTCGAGGCGATCGGCCCCAACGAGGCGCCGCTGTATCGGCCGCGCCGCTATTA
>JAGWRL010000260.1 GCA_028876585.1 Pseudomonadota bacterium
CCCCAATGGCGCGCTGATGGCGCCCACCCCGCTGACGCTGGCCGAGACCGCCAGCGTGTTCGGCGAGATGCTGACCTTCCGCGCGCTGCTCGCTTCCGCCGCCGACCCCGCCGAGCGCAAGTCGATGCTGGCCTCGAAGGTCGAGGACATGCTCAACACGGTGGTGCGGCAGATCGCGTTCTATAAATTCGAGCGGCTGATCCACACCGAGCGACGCAAGGGCGAACTCACTTCCGAGCAGATTTCGGCCTTGTGGATGCGCGTGCAGGGCGAAAGTCTCGGGCCGGCGATCGACCTCGGCCCCGGCTACGAAACCTACTGGACCTATATCGGCCATTTCATCCACGCGCCGTTCTATGTCTACGCCTACGCCTTCGGCGATTGTCTGGTCAATTCACTCTATGGCGTCTACGAAACCGCGCACGAGGGTTTCGTCGAGCGCTATTTCGCGCTGCTGTCGGCCGGCGGCTCGAAGCCCTATGGCGAGTTGCTGAAGCCGTTCGGCCTCGACGCGCGCGACCCGAAATTCTGGTCGATCGGGCTGTCGCTGATCGAGCGCATGATCGGCGAATTGGAGGCGATGGGCTGAGCGGCCGCGCCGGCCGTGCCATTCCGGCGCGGCTGTGCGGGCGCCGAATGGCGCGCCCGCCGAAACGCGCGGGCGAAGACCTAATCGAGTTGAACCCATAAGCGGGCGTCGGCGACCCCTCGCGGTCCAGGGCCCGTCGCAGCAAACATCATTGCTCAGGAGAAGGCGCGTCAGGTCAGCGTCTGCGCCTGGCAATATAGTCTGCGCAGAGCTTTTCCGCGACCTCGATCATGATCGGCGTCAGTTCGACAGCGGTTTCGGTTTGGCTGCGTGTGTGAACCCACCCGAGATAGGTCAGGCTGCGAGCGGCATAAAACATTTCCATCGCGTCGAGATCGCGAGGCGATAGCGGCCGTGCGGCTTGATAGCCCCGCAAGACGCTGGACCTGATCGTGTCGAACGCGGGCTCCTCGGCCAACCAATAGATCGCGGTTACGATTTCAAACATATGCCAGCCGAAACCAGCGTCGTCGAAATCGATCAACTCGATCGCGTCGCCGTTCAGCAGGATGTTTTCCGGCACGAGGTCGGCATGAATCAGGCCGTAATTGCCCTGTGTTCGCCCATAACGGTCGAGATCCTCCCTCAGCGCGGCTTTGGCGTCCAGGAAAAGGCGCTTTTGCGAGGGTGATAGGGCGGCAAGCTCCCAAAATCGCCCCCACAACGGAGCCTCGCCCACAAAGCCGTCGCGATCCCAATGCGGTCGGGTTTGCGCATTCTGCTGCGGCCAAGCGACCGACAGATTGTGCAACTTGCCCATGCATTCGCCGATTCTGAAGAACAGCGCCGCGACGTCGCGCCCCTCAAGTTCGAGCGGAGAGCCGACCGCGCCCAACTGACGCCCGCTCAACCAACTCAGCATGTCGACCTTCCAGGCGCCGGGCGCGCCCTCGGCGCTCGCGTCGACGATCATGGCGCCTGATCGCGTCGCGATCGGGCGCGGCGTCGCGATCCCGCCCTCAGCCAGCATCGCCATCCAATTCAGTTCCGATTTCAGGCTGTCCGCGGAGTGATATCCCTGTCGATGCACGCGCAAAGCGGCGCGTTCGCCGTCAGCAGTCTTGACCTCGAACACGGCGTTCTCGCGATATTTTATCAAACGCGGATCGCTGTCGGCCACGCCCCATTGCCGCAGCGCGTTGACGGCGAGAACGCGCAGGCGCGCGGCTTGTTCTTGCGCGTCGAGGTCAAAGAAGTCGGTCATCAGGCGTCTCCCGCATTTCTTGTGTCACATGCGTTCCAGCACATATTGCAGCGTGCTGAACAGATGGTCGGCGTTCTTCCGGGAAAACGGCATCGGCGGGCGGATTTTCAGCAGATTGTTCTTGCGTCCAATCAACCCCATGATCACGCCCTCCTCGCGCATCCGGTTCATGACCGCCCTGGCGCGCTTCTCGTCGGCTTGCCTGCTCTTGCGGCTCTTGACGAATTCGCCGCCGAAAAACAGGCCCGATCCCCTGATGTCGCCGATCTCCTCGAAACGACCGCTCAGCTTGTGAAAGCGCATTTTGGCGTAGGCGCCGACCTCGCGGGCGTTGTCGATCAGGCGTTCGCGCTCGATGACGTCGAGCGTCGCCAGCGCCGCCGCGCAGGCGACGGGGTTGGCGCCGAAAGTGTTGAAATAGAGGTTCTTGGAGCGGAACTCCCGCATGATGTCGTCGCGCGCGACGACGCCGCCGATCGGATAGCCATTGCCCATCGGCTTGCCCATGGTGACGATGTCGGGCGTGAAGCCGGAATGCTGATGCCCCCACATCGCCGTGCCGGTTCGCCCAAACCCCGCCTGCACTTCGTCGGCGATCACCAGCCCGCCGGCCTTGTGAATCTTGCGCGCGATGCGGGCGAGAAAACCTGCCGGCAAATCCGGAAACCCTTCGTTGGCGAAGATCGGACAAATCAGGATCGCGGCGACGCCGTGGCCCGCAGCTTTCAACGAGGCGATCGCCGCCTCGAGATGGCGAAGGATTCTCGCCGCCATCTCCTCGATGGTTCTTTCGCCGCGCTCGCGATGATAGGAATCGGGCGCCGGAATCGAGCGAAGAAACAGGCTTTGCCCGTCCTCGCGCGGCAGCAACGTCGCCAACTCCATCACCAGCGCCGTATTGCCGTGGTAGGTGAAGTCGGTGACGATCAGGCCCCTGTTGCCGGTCGCCGATTGCGCCATCCGCAGCGCCACGTCGTTGGCCTCCGACCCGGTGCAGGTGTAGAGCATCGTGTTCAGCGACTTGTGGAAGGTCGCGGTCAGACGCTCGGCGTAGTCGAGCACATTGTCGTGCAGATAACGCGAATGCGTGTTCAACAATCCCGTCTGTCGACGGATCGCCTCGACGACGTGGGGATGGCAATGGCCGACATGCGGGACATTGTTGTAACAATCGAGATATTTGCGCCCCTTGTGATCGTAGAGCCAGACGCCCTTGGCGCGCACGAAATGCACGGGGTCGTCGTAGAAATGCGCATTGTTGGGGCCGAGCAACCGCTCGCGCCGCGCCATCATGCGCCTGGCGTGGCCCGACATTTTCGACTCCGCGGGATTGTTCGCCAACTTCGCGCCTCGCGGATCAGGAGAAGATGACTTGGATGTCGGTGAATTCGTGCAGGCCCTCCTTGCCGAATTCGACGCCGAAGCCCGACGCCTTGCGGCCGCCGAACGGGGCGTTGGGTTGGATCACGCCATGTTTGTTGATCCACACCGACCCGCATTCAAGCCGCCGCGCCACCTTCTTGGCGTTGCCGATGTTGCGGCCCCAGACGGAGCCGCCGAGCCCATTCGGGCTGTCGTTGGCCATACGGATGGCCTCATCGACCTCGGCATAGCGGATGATTGGCAACACCGGTCCGAATTGTTCCTCGCGCACGAGGCGGTGCGAATTGTCGACGTCGCGCACCAGCGTCAGCGGATAGAAATGACCGAGTTGGCGGGTCTTCGAGACCTTGCCGCCCAATATCACCTTGCCGCCGTTGGCCTTGGCGTCCTGGACCAATTCGACAATTTTGTTGAACTGACGCTCGTTCTGCACCGGACCGATGAGACTGTCCTCCAGCGCGCCGTCGCCCACCGCAATGGTTTTCGCGAATTCCTTCAGTTCACGGCAAACCTCGTCGTAGATCCGCTCATGCACATAGAGCCGCTTCAGCGCCGCGCAGGTCTGGCCGCCGTTGATGAAGGCGCCCCAGAACAGATTTTCCACGATCAGTTTCGGGTCCGCGTCGGGCAGCACGATGCCCGCGTCATTGCCGCCGAGTTCGAGCGTCAACCGCTTCATCGTTTGCGCCGCCGAGCGCATGATCTTCTGGCCGGTCTCGCACGAGCCGGTGAAAACGATCTTGCCGATTCCCTCATGCGCCGACATCTCCGCGCCGAGGAAATCTTCGCCGACGACGCAGTTGAGCACGCCCTTGGGCAGCACTTCGTTGAGCAGCTCCACCAACCGGATGGTTGATAGCGGTGTGAACGGCGAGGGTTTCACGACCACCGTGTTGCCGGCCTGCATCGCCGGGACGATATGCCAGATCGCGATCATCACCGGAAAATTCCACGGGGTGATCGAACCGACGACGCCGATCGGGCATCGGTAAGCCTTCAGCGTCCCGGCTTCGTTCTTTTGCAGGGTTTTCGGCTTGGTCTTCAGCGTCGCCGTATGGCGCGCCCAGGCGATTGCGCCGCCGATCTCCCAGCGCGAACCGAGCCCGTTGAGCGGCTTGCCCTGTTCGCGCGTCAGCAACCGCGCCAATTCGTCGGCGTTCTCCTCGATCTTGTCGGCGATCGCCACGGTCAATCTTCGCCGCTCCTTGTCGGACTTGCGGCTCCAGGACTCGAACGCCTTCGCCGCCGCCGCCACCGCCTCATCCAACTGCGCCTTGCCAGCTTTCGGCGCCATGCCGACGACGCCGTCGTTGGCGGGGTTGCGAACCGGAAAATGTTCGGGAGTGGGAACGTTGCGTCCGTCGATGATCAACGAATAGGTCTTCATGCGCCGGGAGTCCTTGCGTCAGCGGTCATCATGCGTCAGGTCCCAAAAATCGCCTCGATCCGGCGCGCGCACGCCAATACGGCGGCGTCGGCGTGCCGGCGCCCGACGATCTGCAACGCCACCGGCAGACCGCGCGCGGTCCGGCCGATGGGAACCACGGCGGCGGGTTGCTGGCTGAGGTTGAACGGATAGGTGAACCCGGTCCAATCCGTCCAGCGCATCATGCCTGAACCGAGGGGAAACTCGCGCTCGGCCTCGAAGGCCGCGATCGGCATCGCGGGGCTGATGAGGAAATCGAACGCGTCGAATTGCAGGTTGATGTCACGACGCAGCGCCGCGCGCGCCATCGTCGCCTCGACATAATCCATATGCGCCAGCGCCGCGCCCTCGGCCGATATGGCGGCCAGCCCCGGATCGAGCGCGGCCCGGGCCTCGGCGTCGAGCAAGCGAAGCGCCGCGGCGGCGCCGGTGAACCACAGGCGATGGAATATTTGCTGCGGGTTGGGAATGGCGAAATGGCGATCGACAAAGACAAATCCCTCGCACGCCAATCGGCGCATCGCTGTTTCACAGAGGGCCGAGATCTCGCGGTCGACCTCGACAAAGCCGAGATTGGCGCTCCAGCAACATTTGGGTTGAGGCGCGGCGAGGGCGAGGCGTTCAACATAGTCGAGCGGCTCATAGGGGAGCGTGAACGGATCGCGCGAATCGGGTTCCGCAATCACGTTCAGCATCTCCGCCGCGTCCTCGACGCAACGCGTCATCGGGCCGACATGGGCGACGTCGCCGAAGGCGCTGGGGGGATAGGCGGGAACACGCCCGAACGAGGGCTTCAGCCCGAAGACGCCGCAAAAGGCCGAGGGAATTCGTATCGATCCGCCGCCGTCCGAGCCGATGTGCAGCACGCCCATGCCGAGCGCGGCGGCGACAGCTGCGCCGCCGCTCGACCCGCCAGCGGTCAGGGCGCGATCATGCGGATTGCGCGCGACGTCGCCGTTCGGGTTGTCGGTGATCCCCTTCCAACCAATCTCCGGCGTCGTCGTCTTGCCCAGCAGCACGGCGCCGGCCTCGCGCAGCCGCGCCGTGCAGGGCGCGTCCTCGCGCTCCGATCCCGCCAGCGCCGCGAGGCGCGAACCTTTGCGGGTCGGCCAGCCCTTGGTGTTGAACAGATCCTTGATCGAAGCCGGGACGCCGTCGATGCGGCCGAGCGGCGCGCCGCGCAGCCAGCGCTGCTCGGATTCGCGGGCCTGCCGCAGCGCGGCGGCGTGATCGACAAAACAATAAGCGCCGAAATCGGCGTTGAGCGCGTCGATGCGATCGAGGCAGGCCCTGGCGACCTCGACCGGCGAAAACGTCTTGGATTCGTAGCCCGCGCGCAATTGCCGGACGCCGAGGAAATGCAGATCGGCGCCCATCATGTCGGTCCTCTTCATATCTGGCTCTTGTCAGATGGCAGTCGAACGGGCGCGGCCCGTCTGCTGCCAGGCCCCGAGATTGGTGATCATTCGATCCGGCGCGCCGTTCGCACCGGCCAGGAACGCGCCGTCGCGAAACGCGGGGTAACCGCTCTCGCTCAGCGAAAAGCGACCGTCGGGGCCGAGGCGCGCCCGCGCGCTTTGCCCGGTTGGCACGCCGTGAAAGGATCGCGCGCCGGTGTTGACCAGAGTGAGCCCGTCGCCTTCGCTCGCCACCCGCGCCGAGAACCCCTCGCCAAAGACGAACTCGCCATTCAGTTGATCGAGTCCGGCGGCCGGAATCGGGCTGACCGGCGCATATCTCCGCGGCCGGGTCACGTTCTCCAGCGCCTCGCGCATCACATCGGCAGCGATGGTTCCGAGCGCCGTGAGTTCGATCGAGGGATCGTCGACCTCGTCGGTGCTGGCGGCGAACAGAACGTCGCCGTCGAGCGGACAGGCGAACGGTTGGATCGAGCGCGCCATCGCCGCATGAACCTGTACGCCCAAACGATTGAGCGCCGAATAAGGCAAGCGCAGATTTGTGACGATGAGACTGATCGTCGTGTTGGTTGGATTGATCGCGCCCGGCGACGTGGTGGGATGCAGCCGCATCGGCGCGAGCGCTTGGTCGAGCGTGGCGATCCCCTCAGGCAGCAGTCCCAGCGGATCGAGCAGGCGGCCTTTGCGGTCGCACACCAATCCGACCGGATTGGCGACTGCGAAGGCCGCGATCTTGACCGCGCCGATTTGTCGAAACGCGCCCCCTTGTCCCGACGGCAGCGCGTGACCGAGGATCATGCCTTGAACGGCCATTCGCCCCGCGCCATGGGCGCCGAGCGGGAAGACGCCGGCACGGGCGGCCCGGTACGCGGCCGCGCCGAGCGCCACGTCGGGGCAGACCTCGTTGAGGCGCCGATCGCCGTAGTCATAGATGATCGCGCCCGCGACATTGGCGAGCCGCGTCAATTGTCCGTCATAATAGCCGTCCGCTTTCATCGCCGCGGCGATGCCGGAGATCGCCTGCAAGCCGTACCACGAGCCGCCGGAAACGCCGATCGCGTCGAGCGTCGGTAGGTCATAGCCGAGCTTGAGGAAATCGGTGTTGTAACTGCCCGGCAGGCCGCCGCGCACATCGACGGCGGCCTTCGCTTTGTTGGGGAACACGAAGGCGGTGACGCCGGTCGGCCCTTCGGCGTATTCGGCGCAGCCTATGCGCAGCGCCGGCCAATCGAATTCAATCGTTTCGCCGTGAACCGCGACGTCGGGTGCGAGGTTGATCGCCATTCGCGTCTCTTTCTCAGATCAGATCGCTAGCTTTCAGAAGCGCGTCGACGTAGTCGATCCCCGTTTCCGCATAATACTTGCGCGTCGGCGCCCAATCCACCAGTTCGCCCCGGCGCAGCACCGCGATCGAATGCGCGAGCGAGCGCACCGCTCCCAGATCATGCGAGATGAACAGCGCGGCGAATTTCATTTCGTCCTGCAACGAACGGATCAGTTCAAGAATCTGCGCCTGAACAGACATATCGAGGGCGCTGACCGCTTCATCGAATACGATGAACTTCGGGCTGGTGACGAGCGCGCGGGCGATCGACACGCGTTGTCGTTGACCTCCCGAAAGCTGTCGCGGGTAGCGGCGCGCATGGTCGGGCGTCAACCCGACGCGCGCGAGCATCGCCTCAATCCGCGCCTCGGCTTGCGCGCCCGTGACGCCGGCCACCCTCAAGGGCTCGGTGACCGATTTGGCGACCGTCATGCGCGGGTTGAGCGACCATTCCGGATATTGCAGCACCGCCGACAGATGACCAGGGCTGCGCTTGCCAAGCCCAAACACCTCGCGCTCGCCCATTCGGACCGCGCCCGATGTCGGCCGCATCAACCCAAGGCAGAGTTTGCCGATGGTGCTCTTGCCTGAACCGGATTCGCCCACAAGCCCCAGCGTCTCGCCGTGGTTGACGCCGAGGTTGACACGCTTCACCGCGTCCAACTGGCGCCGCGCCCAGAAGGGTCCGGAAGGGAAGCGCACCGTGACATCGTTCAGCGCGACGAGCGGTTCACGCGTCATGGCGCGACCTCTCGCGCGACATCGGCATGGGGCGCGCGCTTGCCCGGAATCGCCCGCAGCAGTTTGATGGTATAGGGATGCTCCGGCGCCGAGAAAATGCGCTCCGTCGGCCCCCTTTCAACGATCTCTCCATCTTTCATCACCGCGACGTTTTCGGCGAATGCGCGCACCGATTGCAGATCGTGACTGACGATCAATAAAGCGGAGCCCGTCTCGTTGCAAACACGTGTCAGCAAGGTCATGATCTGCACCCTTACCAGCGCGTCCAGCGCCGACGTCGGCTCATCGGCGACGATCAGTCGCGGCGACTTGGCGATGCACATGGCGATGGCGACCCTCTGCGCCATGCCGCCGGACAGTTCATGCGGAAGGGCGGCGAGGACCTGTTCGAGATGGCTCAATTCGACGCTTTCCAGCAGCGCGCGAATCCGCGGTCTCGGCAAATTGCCGCTTTCGGGATCGAAGAACTGATCACGAATCCGGCGCGTCGGATCCAAGGTGGTGATCGGGTTTTGAAAGATGAACGAGATCAGATGCTGACGTAGCCAGCGCTGGCGCTCCGGGCTCGCGCCGAACACATCCTCGCCCGCGATCTCGATGCGACCGCCCGCGACTTTTCCCGGTGGCCGCAGAAAGCCGGCCAACGCCAAGCCGAGCGTGCTTTTGCCTGAACCGGATTCGCCGATGACGCCCCAATGCGCGCCGGGCTCGACGGCCAGCGTCACGTTCTTCAGCGCTTCGACAACCATATCGCCAACCGCGAAGCGCACGCTGAAACTATCGACGCGCGCGATCGGTTTTCCCGTGTGAATTGGCTGCACGGACATCGTCTATTCCATGCCAAGGGGATCAATCGTGCGGCGCAGACCATCGCCGAGGAGATTGACCGACAAAATGGCGAGCGACAAGGTGATCCCGGCGGGAAACACCATCCACGGCGCGACCTCGATATAGGGCACGCCATCGCGCAGCATCGTTCCGAGCGAAGCCGTCGGCGCCTGAACGCCGATGCCCAGGAACGATAGGCTGCTTTCAACCAGCATGCCCACCGAAATCGAATAGACGAGCTGCACGAATATCGTCTCGGAGACGTTGGGCAGGATATGGGTGAACACGCGCCGGAAGAAGGACACACCGGAAATTTCCGCCACGACGACGAAATCCCGCTTCATGACCGCGAGCGTCGCGGCCCGCACCACCCGCGACATCGCCGGAAAGGTGATCGCGGCGATGACGACCATCGCGCTGACGATGCCCGGCCTGATGACCGCCGTCACGAGAATGCCGAGCAGGATCGGCGGGAACGAGAACAGAATATCGGAGAAGCGGTTTGAAATTTCGTTGCTCAGGGGGCGCCAGTAGGTGGCGCAGGTCGCGGTCAAGGCGCCGAGCAGACCCGAGACCAGCACCGCGAAGGCGGAGAGAAGAAATGTGTTCTGCAACCCTTGCACGACGCGCGCCAGGATCGGCCGCCCGAGTTGGTCGCCGCCGAAGGGCGCGGCGAGCGTCGGCGGTTGCAGCCGTTCGAGCGCGCCCACTTCGTCCGGTCGGCCGAAAGGCAGCAGCGCGAACGCGACAATGCCGAGCAGGAACATGCAAAGAATGAGCAAGGCGGCCAACAGGAGATAGTCGCGCGCGACGGCGCGCAGGAGGACGCGCGGCGAGATCAACGGTCGCCTCCATCGCGAAATCGCGGGTCGAGTTTTGCGTAAATGATGTCGGTGACCATGTTGATGACGACGAAGAAGCTGGCCGACAGCATCACGCCCGCCTGCACCACCGGATAGTCGCGCCCCATGATCCCCTGCAACAGATAACGGCCGAAGCCGGGAACGGAGAACAGGTTTTCAATCAGGACGGCGCCGCCGAGCAGATAGCCCAGATAGATGCCCAGAACCGTGAGCACCGGTATCGAGACGTTGCGCAAAATATGGCGGCGGATGATCTGCATCCGCGTCAGCCCGCGCAAGGTCGCCGCCGTGACATGATCCTGTTGCTGCACCGAGATCACCGCATGGCGAGCGGTGGCGGCGACGAGGCCGACGCCGAAAAACGATAAGGCGGCGGCGGGAATCAGCACCGATTGCAGATGCAGGCTGAGGCTTTCTTGCGCGCTCACCCATTTGCCGACGGATACGCCAGGCGCAAAGCGCGAAAACATGAACAGCATCGCGCTGCCCAAGACGAAATCCGGCGCCGAGCCGCACAGGGAGGGAACGACCCGGCCCAAGCCGCCCCACAGCCGGCGGTCGCCGCCAAAACCCGCCGCGACGCCGATGCCGCCGCCAACGAGGGTCGCGATGACCATCGCGGCGAGGGCGATCTCGGCGGTCACGAATATGCGTTGCCGAAACTCGTCCCAGACGGGTTTGCTGGTGACGAGCGAATCGCCGAAGTCGCCCCGCAGCAGAGCGGCCACCCAGCGCAAATACTGGATGACCAGAGGTTGATCGAGCCCGAGTCTGGCCGCCAGCGCCGCGCGAAACTCGGGAGTTCCGCGCGGCACCAACACTTCCTCGAAACTGCCCGGGACCGAGCGGATCGCCAGGAAGATGACGATCGAGACGCCAACCAGCGTGAGCATGGTGCTGATCAAGCGACCGGCGACGAACTTCAGCATCAGGGCGACCCCGGACCCACCATTCACCGTGCTTTGTAGGCCCCGACGCCATAGAGGTTGTCCGCGTAGCCGTCCTTGTGACGGATGCCGGAAGCGTCGACCAGATCGGCGCGAAAGGCCATCGTTTCGACGCGCGTGATCAGCGGAATCTGGTTCGCCTGCGCGTCGAGCATTGAGGCGACATCCTGCAACGCCTTCGGCCGCGCCGGATCGTCGGCCGCCATCGCCCGCAGATTGGTGACCGCCGTCACCACGTCGGCTTCCTCGATCTGATAGCCGCCCGTGAACCCGGCCGCCTTGGGCACGAACCAGAGCGGGATCATCGCCGGATCGGAATAGCCGGCGTACCAACCAAGCGCTGCCTGGAAATTGCCCGGCTGATCGATCCAGACCCGCTTGACCATCGTGCCTTCGTCGACTGTGACGATGTTGACCGTTATGCCCGCCTCGGCGAAGCTCTCTTTGAGGACCTGGCTGATGGCCTGCCAGGCCGGCTCGGCGCCGGTGATCAACTCGAAGCTCAGGCTCTTCTGGCCGGCCTCGGCGAGCAAGGATTTGGCGCGATTGACGTCGCGGTTGAAATAGCCGAGCTTCGAAGTGTCGCAGGCGGCGAACAGCGGCGCCATCGACGACGAGGGCGCGCCATTGCCGCCCATGGCGATCTTGGCGATGCGCGGACGGTCGACAGCGAGCGCGACGGCTTGACGAACCTTTGCGTGGCCGAACGGCGAGTTCGGCGCGACGGCGTTCAGCATCAACCAGAACAGGTTGGACTGCTGGTTCTGAACGATCTCGACGTTCTTGACCGCGCCCAGCAGCAGCTTCGCGTCGGGGCTGGCGTCGAACTGCGCGACCTGGACGGAGCCGTCGCGAAGGGCGGCGATCAAGGCGTTGTCATTGGGGATGATGCGCACCACGAGACGATCGAAGGTCGGTTGGCCCTGGCGCCAGTAATTGGGATTGCGGGCGAGCACCCATTTGTCGCCCTGCGTGTGCGATTCGACCATGTAAGGGCCGGAGCCGAGGAACGCTTTGGAGGGGTCG
Source organism: Pseudomonadota bacterium (assembly GCA_028876585.1). Next base: position 11,750 of record JAGWRL010000260.1, read on the forward strand.
AAACCGCCGGCGGCGAGTTCTTTCATCGGCAGGATCGAGGCCATGGTTGACGACAGCGCGGTCAACAGCGGCGCGTAAGGAGTCTTGAGCGCGATGCGGACTTTGTTGTCCCCAGCCGCTTCAATCGCCGTGATCGGCCCCATCTGGCCGCCGAAGAACGATCCAGTCTTCGGGTTGATGAGGCGGGTAAGGCTCCCGACGACGTCGTCCACCGTCAGTTCGCGACCGTTGGAGAATTTCACGCCCTTGTGGATGGTGAACACATATTCGGCGGGCGAGGGCTGCGTCCAGGATTCGGCGACGCCGGGGACGGGCTTGAGGTCGGCGTCGAGATCAACCAACCCTTCATAGATGGTGTGCAGCAGCTCCCATGACGAGGCCAGGATCGACGTCGCGGGATCGTACATGGTCGCCTCGATCTTCTTGCCCCAGACAAGCTCGCTGGCGCCGGCGGCGAAGGCCCGCCCGGTTACCGCTTGTGGCAGCGCCAGCGCGCCGGCGCCAATCGCCAGGTTCCGGATGAAGGCGCGACGCGTGACGAACGACATCAGATTTTCCTCCGACATTACTTTTCCTCCCGTGAAAACTTATCTTCTGTTTGATCTGACGCTGGTCAGGAACCCGCTCAAGTCAACTTCCGCTTCGAGATCGACCATGTATCTGCGGGCCGATTCCATGTGTTCCGTCATGATTTTCGCGACCATTGGCCCGTCCCCGGCGCGAAACGCCTCGATCAGCTTTTCGTGGTGCGAGCAATTGTCATGGCCAAATTCCGCGTGCGGCGCCATGTGCATGTCGCGGAAGACGACGAGATCGGCGAGCAAACGATTGAGAAAGCGGCACATGAACGCCAGCAGCGGATTGGGCGAGGCTTCGGAGATCACATTGTGGAACTCCAGTTCGGCGAGCCTTTGCTGACGGCGCTCCTTGTGATCGGCGGCGGGGCCGCGGCTGGCCAGATTGAGAGCTTCCATCCGCTTCAGTTGCTCGGCGCTCAACCGGCCTGTCGCGGCCTGCGCCATTTCCGGCTCCAGCCGGCATCTGACTTCATAGAGGTCGCGAGCGCTCGGCGTGTTGAAGAAAAAATAGGCGCTGAGCAACTGCATCGCCCGCGCCTCGTCAATTTCCCGGATCGTCGCGCCGCCGCGGGGACCGGTCGTCAATTTGACGAGCCCTTGCACTTCCAGCGACTTCAACGCCTCGCGCACCGTGCCTTTGCTCAAGCCAAACTCAGCCAGCAGTTCCTTCTCGTTGGGCAGCCGCTCGCCGGGTCGATAGTGGCCGGAGACGATGCGTGATTTGATGACCTCGGCCATGAAATCGGAGCGTTTTTGGAAATCGGGCACCGTGCTTTCGGACAATGCGGATATAGGGTTCTGGGCCATTTATTATGATAAATACAATAAACCGGATATTGTCAAGCGCAGGCGACGCGTCCTCCAGCTTTTGGCGTGGACCTGTCGTGGCGGTTGGTCGACACAGCGCGCGCGTTCGCAAATGGCCTGACGCCGCGGGGGATGGCGGCTGCCACAGGCGCGCGGCCCCGCCTGCAACGGATTTCAGAGGCGGCCAGGCGATCTGGGCGGGGGCGATCCGAACGCGGTCCCGCACGGCGCTTGCGTGCGGAGTCGGACGGATTGGTTTGTTTCGTCGGCGGCGCGGCGGCGGGGGCGCAAATCCGCCCGCGCCGCCGGTTCCGCTCAGAGCAGTCCGATAATGCGCGTCGGGCCGCCGGTCGCGCCCTTCACTTTGGGGACGCCGAGCAGGATATGGCCGCCCTTCTCGGGGAAGGCGTCGAGATTGGCGATCGCCTCGAAACCCCAGCGGCCGCTGCCGAGCCAGGCGTAATGCACGGGGAAGGCGCCGCTGGAGTTGAGGCCGGTGTCAAGCGACAGCGTGTCGACGCCGATGCCTTTCACCTTGCGCTCGGAAATCAGCATTTGCGCGGCTTCGACGTGGAAGCCAGGCGTATGGTTCTTGCCGTCCGCGTCCCTGCCGGTGAATTTCGGGTCACCGACGAGTTTGTGCCAGCCGGAATTCATGATGACGCAACAGCCCTCCGGCAGCGGGCCGTTCTTCGCCTCCCACGCCTTGATGTCGTCGGGCGTCAGCGACGTGTCGGGATTGCCGGCGGCGCGCGCGGAAATGTCGATCACGGCGGCGGGAACCAGCAAATCCGTCAGCGGCAGCAGATCGGCGGTGTGGCCGTCGGCGGAGAAATGGATCGGCGCGTCCATGTGGGTGCCGGTATGCTCCATCATCGTCCAGCGGTTGAGGTTGACCTTGTTTTTCTGGAAATTGACGATGTTCTCGACTGTAAACCACTTGTCGCCGCTGAAAGTTGGAAAACCCTCGTAAAGCGCATGGGAGAGGTCGACCATCTTGTCGAAGCTCATCGGCGCGGCGGTGGCGGCGAAGATCGGGGTTGAGGCGGAGGCGGTCGCGACGGCGGCGCCGAGACCGAGCGTGAACCCCTTTTTCAGCAGACCGCGTCGGGTCGCGGTTTCGCAGACGGAATGAAGGCAGCCGGGTGGGCACATGGCGTTTCGCTCCCTCTCGCGCGCGCTCCCTTCCGGGCCGCGCTGTTCTCCGCCATCGCGGCGGGATGCGGGAAGCTATGAGCTAACATGTTTGCCTGTCAATTCAGCGCGCGGCGCCGTCACGCGCGCATCTTGAGCCCTTCCGGATCGTAAGCGGGCGCGGCGAGGCGGCGCGCTCGCCGCCGCTCGCCGATGATCTCGATCTCGAAACCGTCCTGCGCGTCGGCGTGCGCCTTCTCGATATAGCCCATCGCCAGCGACTGGCCGACCGTGTGGCCGTAGCCGCCGGAGGTGACCCAGCCGATGACGCGGCCGTCGCGCCAGATCGGCTCGTCGCCGATGGCGTCGGCGTCGCTCGCCTCCACCGCGAAAGTCGAGAGCCTGAGCTTGCCGCCGTCCGCCTTCTCCGCCGCCGCCGCTTGCGCGCCGATGAAGCCGCCGCGCTTCAAGTCGACGAAGCGGCCGAGGCCCGCCTCGTAAGGCCCGTAAATCGGCCGGTACTCGCGGAACCATGTCCCAAAACTCTTTTCGAGTCGCAGGCAGAGCAGCGCCCTGAGGCCGAATTGGCTGAGGCCCAGCGGCGCGCCGGCTTCCATCAGCAGAGCGTGCAGCGCGCGCTGATATTCCGGCCGCACCCAGATTTCGTAGCCCAGTTCGCCGGTGAAGCTGACGCGGCCGACCAGCGCTGGGATCATGCCGATGTCCATCCTGCGGAACGACAGGAACGGGAAAGCGTCGCTGCCGAGATCGTCGCGGACGAGCTTCTGCATGAGTTCGCGCGCGCGCGGGCCGGCAATCGACAGGCCCGGATAATCCATCGAGGCGGCGCGGAAGCTGACGCCGGGCGTGCCCTGCGTCTCGAACCAGCGCAGATAATAATCGACCGCCGCCAGCGAGCAGATCAGCAGGAACTTGTCCTGCGCGTGACGGCTGAGG
>JAGWRL010000261.1 GCA_028876585.1 Pseudomonadota bacterium
CGTGAACACCTGATCGGTCAGGTGCGCGAGATAGGCCGACTGGTAGCCCGAGCCGGTGCCGACCTCCAGCACCTTCTCGCCCTGCTGCGGGTTGATCGCCGAGGTCATGCGGCCGACGATATGCGGGCCGGAGATGGTGACGCCCCAGCCGATGTCGAGAAAGGCGTGGTCGTAGGCGCGGCCCTGATTCTGCTTCAGCACGAATTTCTCGCGCGGCGTGCACAGGAACGCGCGCTTGTTGCGGTCGTCGACGAGATCCTCGTTGCGCACCATGGCGAGGTAGCGGTCGAACCGCTCGGCCAGGAATTTGGGGTCCTCGCCGCGCTGCTTGACGCCCCAGTCGATGAAGGCCGCCTTGTCGCCGGCGCCCATCGGCGGCTTCATGTCGAAAGTGTAAGGCGTCGGCACATTTGCGCGCGCCGCGAACGGCAGGGCCGCCGCGCCCATGAGACCGGCCGCGCCGGTCAGGAATTCTCTACGTCGCAAAAGGGCCTCCTCAGGGAATCAGGCGACGCCCGCCATCGCGGGGCGTCGCCGTGTAACGCAGATCGCGCGCGAACGCGACTGTCGTCTGCCCTAGCGGGGAAGCGTGGCGATTATTGGTTTTCGAGCGGATTGTCGGCCCAGGCGCGCAGCGAACGGGCGTGATGGCGCTTGTGCGGGGCGTAGGCGAAGGCGGCGTCGCGATAGTGCTTGCGCCATTTGGCGGCGAGCTTGTGGCCGTGCCGGTGCTGCTCGCGCCCGGCGAATGCGGGTTCGCGGCCCGGCGGCGCGCCGGTGATCGAGATCGCCGCGCCTTCCTGGGCGACCAGCGAAAACAGCGTCGCCGCGTTTTCCGGCGCCAGCCGGATACAGCCGTGCGAGGCGACCTGGCCGAGCTGGCCGGTGGCGTAAGTGCCGTGGATCGCGTAGCCGCCGCGAAAGAAGATCGCATGCGGCATCGGCGCGTTGTCGTATTTGTGCGAACGCCAGTTGGCGTACATCCGCTGCGGTCGATAATGCCCCGTGGGCGTGCGATGGCCGGGCCGGCCGGTGGAGACCGCCCAATCGTAATCGCCCTGCGACGACGCCACGTGCATGGTCTGCGAGGCGAGATCGACATGGATGCGCACCGTCGCCTGCGCCGTGGACGCTCCGACGAAGGCCGCGGCGACCGCGACTGGCCCCAAAACGAAACGCATGTTCACCCCTCCTCGCGCCAAAATCGGACGATTCGCGCCAAAACCGCCGCTGCGGCGGTTCGCTTCGCCTCGACCCGCAAGCGCCGCGCCCGGCGTCGAGAGCCTTGCGCCGGCAAAACCGTTCCCTTAAGCGCTAAGCTCCTCCAACCCCAGGCGTTCCTTGACCCCCGTCGCCGCGCCCGTCGCCATCATCATGGGAAGCCAGTCGGACTGGGCGACGATGCGCCACGCCGCCGACACGCTCGACGAACTCGGCGTCGAATACGAGGCGCGCATCGTCTCGGCCCATCGCACGCCCGACCGGATGGTCGAATTCGCCAAGGGCGCGAAGGCGGCCGGCTTCAAGGTGATCGTCGCCGGCGCCGGCGGGGCGGCGCATCTGCCCGGCATGACGGCGGCGTTCACGATCCTGCCGGTGTTCGGCGTGCCGTGCCCGTCGCGCGCTCTGTCGGGGCAGGACAGCCTGTTGTCGATCGTGCAGATGCCGGCCGGCGTGCCGGTCGGCACGCTCGCCATCGGCCAGGCCGGCGCGGTCAACGCGGCGCTGTTGGCCGCCAGCGTGCTGGCGCTCGCCGACCCTGACCTCAGCCGACGCCTGCAAGCCTGGCGCGACGCGCGGCGTGACGCGGTGGCGGAATTTCCTTCCGATGAGGGCGCGGCGTGATCCTGTCTCCCGGCGCCACCGTCGGCATCCTCGGCGCCGGCCAGCTTGGCCGCATGCTCGCGATGGCCGCCCTGAAGATCGGCCTGCGCTGCCATGTTTACGCGCCCGAGACGGAGGCGCCGGCGCATGACGCGGCGCATGCGCGCACCATCGCGGCTTACGAGGATCGCGAGGCGCTGCGCCGCTTCGCGGACGCCTGCGACCTCGTCACGTTCGAATTCGAGAATGTGCCGACCGAGTGCCTGGAATTCCTGCAAACGCTCAAACCAGTGCGGCCGAGCCCGCGCGCGCTCGCCCTGACGCAGGACCGGCTGACCGAAAAGACGTTTTTGCGCGCGCTCGGGCTGGAGACGGCGCCGTTCGCCGATGTCGCCGACGCCGGCGCGCTGATGCGGGCGGTGCGCGAGATCGGCCGCCCGTCGATCCTGAAAACCCGACGCTTCGGCTACGACGGCAAGGGCCAGACCATGCTGCGCGAGGGCTCCGACCTCGGCGCCGTGCATCGCGCGCTGGGGCCGGGGCCGATGATCCTGGAAGGCTTCGTCGCCTTCGAGCGCGAGGTCTCGGTGATCGCCGCGCGCAGCCTCGAAGGGGCGGTCGTCGCCTATGACCTGTGCGAGAACGAGCACGAGCGCCACATCCTCGCCCGCACCCGCGTTCCCGCTCATGTCGCGCCGGAACTCCTGCCGCAGGCGCGCGCGATCGCGGAGAAGATCGTCGTCGGCCTCGATTATGTCGGCGTGATCGGCGTCGAGATGTTTTGCGCGCGCGGCGCCGACGGCGCCGAGCGGCTGATCGTCAACGAGATCGCGCCGCGCGTCCACAATTCCGGCCACTGGACCATCGAGGGCGCGGAAACCTCGCAATTCGAGCAGCACATGCGCGCCATCGCCGGCTGGCCGCTCGGCGCGACGACGCGGCGCGGCGCGATCGAGATGCGCAACCTGATCGGCGAGGAGGCCGAGGACTGGCGCGACATCCTCGCCGAGCCCGACATGAGCCTGCATCTCTACGGCAAGCTGCAAACGCGGCCCGGCCGCAAGATGGGGCATGTGACGCGCGTGTTGCGGCCGCCGGGCTGATTTGCGCCGCCTCAATGCGGGCGCGCGCCGCTTTGGTCGAAATGCGCGGGGAGGCGCAAGCCATGAGCAAACTGCATAAAGTGACGTTGAACGCCGCCAGATCGAAGGAATTTCCCGAGGGCTCGGCGCGCCACGGCTATGTCTTCGCCGCGCCGCTGACCGACGAGGGCAAGATCGACGCCGCCGCCTGGCGGGCGCATCGCGGCGAGTGCTTCGTGCGCCGGTTCTGGGGCGACGAGCCGGAGATGCGCGGCCTGCTGATGCACCGCCCCGGCGGCCATGGCGGGGCCAACTGGACATTCGATCTGGGCGACGCGCTCGACGAGGAGGAACCCGGCTTCCGCTTCGCCGACCACGCCTTCCGCCCCGGCGAATATGTGTCGCTGCGCGAAGCGGACGGGGAGTTGATGACGTTTAGGGTGGTTGCGGTGGCGTGAAGGGCTATTCGCGCACGCCGCGAATCGCCGCCGCGCAGGCGAACGGGGCCGCGGCAATCGTGAACAGGGTCAGCCCCGCCAGCACCGCGAACGGCGTCGCGAACGGGACGAGGCCGCCCGAGGCGGCCGAGGCCGCCGCCACGCCGAAAATCAGCACCGGAATCGCCAGCGGCAGCACCAGCACCGCCATCAACAGTCCGCCGCGCCGCAGCGAAGCGGTCAAGGCCGCGCCGATCGCGCCGATCATCGTCAAGGCCGGCGTGCCGGCGAGCAGGGTCAGCGTCACCAGCCCGAGCGCCGGCCCGTCCATCGCCAGCATCAGGCCGAACAGCGGCGCGGCGACGACCAGCGGCAGGATCGAAGTCGTCCAGTGCGCCGCGCATTTGACCAGCACGATGGCCTCCAGCGGCGCGTTGGCGTGGCACATCAGGTCGAGCGAGCCGTCGTCCGAATCGGCCTGAAACAGCCGGTCGAGCCCGAGCAGCGTCGCCAGCAGCGCGGCGATCCACAGGATCGCCGGCCCCAGCCGGGCGAGCAGCCGCAAGTCCGGCCCGAGCGCGAACGGCATGATCGCGACGAGAATCAGGAAGAACACCGCGCCGACCGAGGCGCCGCCGCCGATCCGCCGCGCCGTCCGCCATTCCCTTGCGAAGAGGGCGCCGAGCGCCCTCATGCGGCGATCCTCGCCCCTTCGAGCCGGATTTCGCGCGCCCCCTCAAGCCCGAGCGGCGCGTGAGTCGCGGCGACGACGATGCCGCCCTGCGCCAGATGCTCGCGCATCACCTGCGCGAACAGGGCCTGCGCGCCGACGTCGAGCGCGGTGGTCGGCTCGTCGAGCAGCCACAGCGGCCGCGGCGCGACCAAAAGCCGCGCCAGCGCGACGCGCCGCTTCTGCCCCGCCGACAGCGCGCGCACGGGGAAATCGGCGACATGGGGCAGCCCGAGCCGCGTCAGCGCGGGTGCGACCGGCGCCGCCTGTCCGCCAAGCAGGGCGGCCCAGAAGGCGAGGTTTTCCGCCGCGCTCAGCGCGCTTTTGAGCGCGTCGGCGTGGCCGAGATAATGCGTGCGCTCTTCCAGTTCGCCGCCCTCTAACGCGACGCGGCCGCCCGCCAGCGGCAGGAATCCGGCGATGGCGCGCAACAGGCTCGATTTGCCGGCGCCGTTCGGCCCGGTCACGACCAGCGCCTCGCCCGCGCCGGCCGCGAAGCTCAAGCCCGCGAACAGCCGCCGGCCGCCGCGTTCAAGCGTCAGGTTTTCGGCGATAAGGCGCATGGTTCCCTTTGGCGTCGGCGCAAAGATCGGCGCCTCAGGACGTTAGTTGATGTAGCCCGCGCCCGCGGAATTATCTATAAGCGCCCCGACAATTATCCCCACGCATCGGAGCAGCCCCTTGGCCAGCCTTGACAGTTTCAAGTGCCGTAAGAAACTCACCGTCGGCGCCAAGACTTACGAGTACTTCTCGTTGAAGGCGGCCGAGAAAAACGGCCTCGCCGGCGCCTCGACGCTGCCGTTCTCGATGAAGATCGTGCTGGAGAATCTATTGCGCAACGAGGACGGGCGCAGCGTCACCAAAAAGGACATCGAGGCGGTGGTCGGCTGGCTCGGCCATCGCGGCAAGCAAGATCACGAAATCGCCTTCCGCCCGGCGCGCGTGCTGATGCAGGATTTCACCGGCGTCCCCGCCGTGGTGGACCTCGCGGCGATGCGCGATGCGATGGTCGCGCTCGGCGGCGACCCCGCCAAGATCAACCCGCTGGTGCCGGTCGATCTGGTGATCGACCATTCCGTGGTGGTCGATTACGCCGGCACAGCCAAGTCGCTCGGCCAGAACGTCAAGCGCGAATACGAGCAGAATCAGGAGCGTTACCGCTTCCTCAAATGGGGCCAGCAGGCGTTCTCGAACTTCTCCGTCGTGCCGCCCGGCACCGGCATCTGCCATCAGGTCAATCTCGAATATCTGGCCCAGACGGTATGGACCAAGAAGGAGAAGATGACGGTCGCCAAGAAGACCGGCACTTTCGAGGTCGCCTATCCCGATTCGCTGGTCGGTACTGATTCGCACACCACCATGGTCAACGGTCTTGCCGTGCTCGGCTGGGGCGTCGGCGGCATCGAGGCGGAAGCCTGTATGCTCGGCCAGCCCTTGTCGATGCTGCTGCCCGAAGTGGTCGGCTTCAAGCTCAAGGGCC
>JAGWRL010000262.1 GCA_028876585.1 Pseudomonadota bacterium
GGCACCGGCAATTCGGAAATCATCCTCGACCGCAAGGTCGCCGACAAGCGCACCTTCCCATCCATGGACATCACCCGCTCCGGCACCCGCAAGGAAGAATTGCTGGTGCCGCCGGAAATCCTCAAGAAGATGTACGTGCTGCGCCGCATCCTCAACCCGATGGGCACGGTCGACGCGATCGAGTTCCTGCTCGGCAAGCTGCGCGAGACCAAGAGCAACGCCGGCTTCTTCGAGTCGATGAACACTTGAGCGTGAATACGTGAGCGCGCCGCCCAAAACTCTCGACGACATCCGGCGCGAGATCGACCGGATCGACGCTGAGATGCACCGGTTGCTGATCGAGCGCTCGGGCGTGATCGAGCGCCTGATCGCGATCAAGCAGGCGCAGGGCGGCGGCTCGGCGTTCCGCCCGGCGCGCGAGGCCTCCATGTTACGCGCCATCGTCGAGCGGCACGAGGGCCGGTTGCCGGTCGACACGGTCGAGGGCATCTGGCGCATCATCATCTCGACCTTCACTTACGTGCAGTCGCCCTACGCCGTGCATATCGACATTTCGCGCGGCGAATCGGCGATCCGCGACAGCGAGCGCTTCCATTTCGGCTTCACCGTGCCGGTGCAGCCGCATTTCGGCGCCGCCGGGGTGATCGATTCGGTCGCCCGCAGCAGTGGCGATCTCGGCATGTTCGCGCTCGACGGCGGCGCGGCGGCCGGCGCGTGGTGGATGCGGCTGATCGAGCCCGACGCGCCCAAGGTGATCGCCCGGCTGCCGTTCGTCGAACGCCCCGACCATCCCGCCGGCCTGCCGGTCTATGTCGTCGCCAAGCCTTTGAGCGACGGCGGCGCGCGACAGGTGGTGCTGGAGGCGCTATGGATGGACCGCTGGCGCCCGGAATTCTCGTTCCGCCTCGCTGAGGCCGGCGGCGAGACGATTGGCGACGCGGCGTGGGGCAATGGCTTTTCCGTGCTGGTGGCGCGCCCCGGCGACGCGGCGCCCGACGCTTTGGCGCAGGCCCTGCGCGACGGCGGGGCGCGTGACGTGCGGGCGCGCGAAATCGGTTCGCACGCGCCGCGCTTCGATCTCGGCGCGCGATAGAGAGGGGATATGTCGATAGCCACCCGCCCGCAGCCTCGCCCCGAAATCCTGCAAATCGACGCCTATGTCCCCGGCAAGAGCACGGCGGCGGGCGCGGCGCGCACGATAAAACTCTCCTCCAACGAATCGCCGCTCGGCCCCTCGCCCAAGGCGGTGCGCGCCCTGGCCGAAGCGGCCGCGTCGCTGGCGCTCTATCCCGACGGCGGCGCGCAGGCGCTGAAGGAGGCGATCGCCGCGCTGCATGGGATCGACCCCGGCCGCATCCTGTGCGGCAACGGCTCCGACGAATTGCTCGCCCTGATCGCGCTGGCGTTCCTGCGCCCCGGCGACGAGGGGCTCTATAGCCAGTTCGGTTTCCTGTCCTATCCGATCGCGATCCGCGCCGCCGGCGCGACCCCGGTCACCGCGCCCGAGCGCGACTGGACCGCCGACGTCGACGCCTTGCTCGCCCGCGTCAGCGCGAAAACCCGCGTCGTGTTCCTCGCCAATCCCAACAACCCCACCGGCGCGATGCTTACGCGCGGCGAGTTGCGCCGCCTGCATGCGGGGCTGCCGGCCGACACGCTGCTGCTGATCGACGCGGCCTATGCCGAATATGTCGCCGACGAAGCCTATGAGCCGGGCGCCGAACTGGTCGAGCGGCACGACAATGTCGTGATGACGCGCACGTTCTCGAAGGCCTACGGCCTCGCCGGCGCGCGGCTCGGCTGGCTCTACGCGAAGCCTTACGTGATCGACGCGCTCAACCGCATCCGCGGCGCGTTCAACGTCAACTCGCTGGCGCAGGCCGCCGGCGTCGCCGCGCTCGGCGATCCCGGCCATCTCGCGGCGGCGGTCGCCCATAACGCGCGCTGGTTGCCGTGGCTGCGCCGCCAGATCCTCGATCTCGGATTGGAGACGCCGCCGAGCCATGGCAATTTCCTGCTGATCCACTTCCGCGACGCGCAGCAGGCGCGCAACGCCGACGCGGCGCTGACGGCGGCCGGCTATGTCCTGCGCGGCATGGACGCCTACGGCCTGCCCGATTGCCTGCGGCTGACGGTCGGCGACGAGGACGCCAATCAGGGCGTGATCGCCGCGCTGCGACAATTCATGACGGTTTGAGCCTCGTGCCGCTGCCCCGTCTGCCTAGTCCGCTGGTCGACACGCTCGCCTTGATCGGCGTCGGCCTGATCGGCTCCTCGATCGCCCGCGCCGCCGCCAAATCCGGCGCCGCCGGGTCGATCGTCATTTGCGACCACGACGCGGCGGCGCTCGCGCGCGCCGAGGCGCTCGGCCTCGGCCATCGCTATACTGGCGACGTTGCGGAAGCCGTCGCGCAAGCCGATCTCGTCATCATCTGCGCCCCCGTCGGCGCCAATGGCGAGATCGCGGCGGCGATGGCGCCGGCGCTGCGTCCCGGCGCGCTCGTCTCCGACGTCGGCTCGGTAAAATCCTCCGTCGTGGCGCAGGTCGGCCCGCTGCTGCCCGAGGGCGTGCATTTCGTGCCCGCCCATCCCGTCGCCGGCACCGAGCAATCCGGCCCCGACGCGGGCTTTGCGAGCCTGTTCATCAACCGCTGGTGCATCCTCACCCCGCCGCAGGGGACGGACGCCCAGGCGGTCGAGACGTTGCGGGCGTTCTGGGAAGCTTTCGGCGCCAATGTCGAGATCATGACGCCCGAGCACCACGATCTCGTGCTCGCCATCACCAGCCATGTGCCGCATCTGATCGCCTACAATATCGTCGGCACCGCCGCCGATCTGGAGGAGGTGACGCAATCCGAGGTGATCAAGTTCTCCGCCGGCGGCTTCCGCGATTTCACCCGCATCGCCGCCTCCGATCCGACGATGTGGCGCGACGTGTTCCTGCACAACAAGGAGGCGGTGCTGGAGATGCTCGGCCGCTTCAACGAGGATCTGACCGCGCTGCAACGCATGATTCGACGCGGCGACGGGCAGGGGCTGTTCGACCTGTTCACCCGCACCCGCGCGATTCGGCGCGGCATCGTGCAGCAGGGCCAGGAAACCGCGGCGCCGGATTTCGGCCGCCGGGCGCCGGAAACAGAGGGCGGCTGAGCGCGGCGCGGAATTTGCTAACCAAAAATTTGCCATTCGAGCGGCTTTTTGATCACATACCCCCGAGTCACGGGAAGGGGCGGCATCTAAAGACGTAAGGACGACACATGTTTGCGGACGAAGGCGCCACGCTCGCGATCTCGGCTTCGCAGCGCGGCGAAGATGGCGGTTACGCCCGAACGCAGGCGGATTTCTGGGTGTTCGCCTATGGCTCGCTGATCTGGAACCCCGGCTTTGCCTATCTCGCGCGCGTGCCGGCGCGCCTGACGGGTTATCATCGCCGTTATTGCATCCGCTCGGTCGTCTATCGCGGCACGCCCGAGCTTCCCGGCCTGGTGCTCGGCCTCCAGCCGGGCGGCGAATGCGAGGGCGTGGCCTATCGCGTCGCCGGCGCGCTCAAGGACGGCACGATGCAATATCTGCGCGCGCGCGAGCTGATCACCGACGTCTATCAGGAGATGCTGGCTGCGATCGAGACCCGCGACGGCGAGCGCTGCGACGCCTACACCTATGTCGCCGACCCCGCGCATGGACAATTCGTCGCCGACGACGATGACGAGGCGACGATCGAGGTGATCGCGCGCGCCAGCGGCGTCGCCGGGGCCAATTCCGAATACGCGCTCAACACCGCCGCCAATCTGGCCGCCATCGGCGTGCATGACGCGCTGATCGAGCGCGTCGCCGCCGCGCTCAGGCGGCGAGCGGCGTGATGTCGGCGATCAGCGACCGCCGGTCGCCCTGACGCTCCGCCAGGACGTGAACCTGAAATTCGACGTCGTCGAGCCGGTCGCCATAGAGCCGCCGCAACTCGCCGAGCCGCAATTCCGGCAGCGCGCCGAGATCGACGCAGGCGAGCGGCGCGCCGGCGCGCACGGCGACGATCACCACCGCGTCCGGGTAGGCCGGGCACTCCTGCGGCGGATAGACCGAGAACACATAGGCGCGCCCGGAGCGGCCGCGCCAATGGCGGAATTTCTGGTGGAACCAGTCCTCGTGCGCGAGATAATCGCTGGCGCCCTCGCAAAACCCGCGCGCCTCGATGCCTTCGCCAATCTGCACGGCCGACATGGTGTTCCCCCGCTCAGGACATGAACGGAGATAGAACAAAAACCGTACAAAGTCAAATGCGCTTCCGCAGCGTCATTCAGGCCGTCCGCGTCCGTCGCGGCTTCGCCTTGCGGGTCGAGGGCGCCTCCGCGAACAATTCGGCCAGTTTCTCCGTCATCGCGCCGCCCAGTTCCTCGGCGTCGACGATCGTCACCGCGCGGCGATAATAGCGCGTCACGTCGTGGCCGATGCCGATGGCGATCAGTTCCACCGGCGAGCGGGTCTCGATCTCCTCGATCACGTAGCGCAGGTGGCGTTCGAGATAATTGCCGGAGTTGACCGACAGCGTGGAATCGTCGACCGGCGCGCCGTCCGAGATCATCATCAGGATCTTGCGCGCCTCGGGGCGGCCGAGCAGCCGCTGATGCGCCCAATCGAGCGCCTCGCCGTCGATGTTCTCCTTCAGCAGCCCCTCGCGCATCATCAGCCCGAGGTTCTTGCGCGCCCGCCGCCACGGCGCGTCGGCGCTCTTGTAGATGAGATGGCGCAGATCGTTGAGGCGGCCGGGATTGGCGGGCTTGCCCGCCTGCAACCACGCCTCGCGCGATTGCCCGCCCTTCCACGCCCGCGTGGTGAAGCCGAGAATCTCGACCTTGACCCCGCAGCGCTCGAGCGTGCGCGCAAGAATGTCGGCGCAGGTCGCGGCGACCGTGATCGGGCGGCCGCGCATCGAGCCGGAATTGTCGAGCAAGAGCGTCACGACGGTATCGCGGAAATTGGTGTCCTTCTCGCGCTTGA
>JAGWRL010000028.1 GCA_028876585.1 Pseudomonadota bacterium
ACGTGGGTGATGCGGCGCGAGCCGTCGCGCAGGCGCGCCGCCTGCACGATGACGTCGACCGACGAAACAATCATCTCGCGGATCGTCTTGGTCGGCAGCGAGAAGCCGCCCATGGTGATCATCGATTCCATACGGCTCAGCGCCTCGCGCGGGCTGTTGGCGTGCAGCGTGCCCATCGAGCCGTCGTGGCCGGTGTTCATCGCCTGCAACAGATCGAACGCCTCGGGTCCGCGCACCTCGCCGACGATGATGCGTTCGGGGCGCATACGCAGACAGTTCTTGACCAGATCGCGCATGGTGATCTGGCCGACGCCTTCGAGATTGGGCGGCCGCGTCTCCAGCCGCACCACATGGGGCTGTTGCAGTTGCAGCTCGGCCGCGTCCTCGCAGGTGATGACGCGCTCGCCGGCGTCGATATAGTTGGTCAGGCAGTTGAGCAGCGTGGTCTTGCCCGAGCCGGTGCCGCCGGAGATGACGGTGTTGCAACGCACGCGGCCGATGATCTTGAGGATCTCGGCGCCGGCGTTCGAGATGGCGCCGAAGCGGACGAGCTGGTCGAGCGTCAGCTTGTCCTTCTTGAATTTGCGGATGGTCAGCGCGGCGCCGTCGATGGCGAGCGGCGGGGCGATGACGTTGACGCGCGAGCCGTCGAGCAGGCGCGCGTCGCAGATCGGCGAGGCTTCGTCGACGCGGCGGCCGACCTGACTGACGATGCGCTGGCAGATGTTCATCAACTGCGCATTGTCGCGGAAGCGCACGTTGGTGAGCTGGATCTTGCCGCCGACTTCGATGAAGGTGCGGGTCGGTCCGTTGACCATGATGTCGGCGATGTCGTCGCGCGCCAGCAGCGGTTCGAGCGGGCCGAAGCCGAGCACGTCGTTGCAGATGTCGTCGAGCAGATCCTCCTGCTCGGCGATCGACAGCACGAGATTCTTGATCGTGACGATTTCGTGCACGATGTCGCGGATTTCCTCGCGCGCGCTGTCCTGATCGAGCTTCGACAGCGCGGAGAGGTCGATCGCCTCGATCAGCGCGCTGAAAATCATCGCTTTGGTTTGAAAATAGCTCTCCGGCCGCTGTTCGCCTTCGCGCGAGATAGCAGGCGGCGGCGGCGGCGGCGCGGCGGCGCGCGACGGCTCGGCATTTAATAACGCGGGAGCCGGCGCGTTGACGGGCGCGGCGCTGACTCCGGGATGGGCACGCTTACCGAACATGTTCCGTCTTCCCGATTGCGGGAGGCCTGGCCTCCAGGGAAAAGCGAGCGGCTGTCGCCGCTCACGCCTTCTTGGTCAATTTCGCCAGCAACGGGTCGAACAGGCCCCGCTTCTGTTTCTTCACTTCCGTCCGCCCGGCGATCATGCCGGCGAGCGCGGCGAAAGTTTCGGCGACCTTGCCCTTGGGCTCGATCTCCGCGATCATCTGTCCATTGTTGGCCGCCGAGCCGAACAGCTTCGCGTCGTGGGCGATGATCGCGGTCGGCTCCATCTCGATCGTCTTGGAGAAATCGGCGACCGGAATCTCGGGCCGCTTCGGGATGCCGACATTGTTGAGGATCAGGCGCGGCGGGTGATCATGCGGCCGGGCGCTGCGGATGTTGTCGACGATGTTCTTGGCGTTGCGCAGGTTGGCGAGATCGGGTTGCGCGATGACCATCACCTCGTCGGCGGCGACCAGCGTGCGCCGCGTCCAGGCGTTCCAGCCGTGCGGAATGTCGAGCACGACCCAGGGCGTGGAGGCGCGCATCGAATCCATCAGCGAATCGAACGCGGTCTCGCCGAAGTCGTAGAGCCGGTCGAGCATCGCCGGCGCGGCCAGCAGATGCAGGTTGTCGCCGCATTTCGACAGCAGGCGATCAACCAGCGTGGTGTCGACGCGATCGGGCGCGAACACCGCTTCCGCGACCCCCTGCGGCGGGTCCTGATTGAAGTCGAGCCCGGCGGTGCCGAAGCCGAGATCGAGGTCGGCGATGATGGTGTCCATGCCGATTTCGGTGGCCAGGTGCCAGGCGACGTTATGGGCGATGGTCGAGGAGCCGACGCCGCCCTTGGCCCCGACCACGGCGATGACGCGCCCGAGCGGCTTGGCGCCGGGGGTCTTGAACAATTGCGACACCGCGCTGACGAAATCGACCACGCCGAACGGCAGCACCAGATATTCGCTGACGCCGCGCGCGATCAACTGACGGTAGAGAATGATGTCGTTGACCTTGCCGATGATGATGACCTTGGTGCCGGCGTCGCAATATTCCGACAGCTCGTCGAGCTGGGAGACCAGGAATTCGCGGTCGGCGGTCGCCTCGATGACGATCACGTTGGGCGTCGGCGCGTTGCGGTAGGCTTCGACCGCGCCGGCCGCGCCGCCCATGTTCTGTTTGACATGGGCCTTGGCCATGCGGCGGTCGCCGATCGCGGCCTGGATGACGGCGGCGGCTTCGGGCGATTCGCAAAACGCCTGGATCGAAACGCGCGGCACAGGATCGATCTGGGCGATCGGCGTCGTCGATTGCGAATTGACGTTGGGCGCGTCCTCGAGCATCTGCGAGCGCATGGATCAACCTCCCCCGACCGTGCCGATGGTGGTCGTCTGGGTCTTCCAGTCCGTGCCCGGATCGAAGCCCTTGCGCACGTTCTGGATCGCGCGCAGCCGCATGTTTTCGTCGGGCGGAGAGCTGGCGCGCGCCTGCGCGAGATCGCGCGGATCGTCGACCTGCGCGGCGAGCGCGGATTGGGTGGCGCAGCCGAAATTGGGATAGGACTGGTTCTTCCAGCTTTCGATCGACGAGCCCGAGGCGAGGTCGGTCGGCCATTGGCCGCAGCGATCCGCGACTTTCGCCTTCAGGCCCTGGAACACCAACCGGATCGGGCTCGCCAGCGTCGCGTCCTGGACCGGATAGGAGCCGACCGCGACATAGCCGCGCAGGCCGTTGGCGTAGAGCTGCTTGCGGATTTCCGGCACGATGCGCGCGCTGGCGCCGTCGCCCGCGGGGGTGAGAATGGTCACCTCGCCCGAGCCGAACTCGCCATAACGCTCGGCGAACGCCTTGACCTTGTCGGCGGAGAGCGCGTCGAGACGGCCCCCGACCGGGAACAGGTCGAGGGTCGTGGCCGCCTTGCCGAGCACGATCGGGTGGCGCTCGTGATAGTCTATGGCGGAAACCTGGTTGTCGGAGGCGTATTGCACGCCCGACAAGCAGCCCGACAGCGACAGCGCGGCCGCGCCGAGACATAGGCCGGAGACGAGGCGGCGGCCCTTGCGCTCGCTTTTGGTGATCCATTGCAGCATGACATCGACTCGCAAAATAGAAGAGCAGAACCGGGTTTCGCGTTCGTTTCAGTCGGTGATGAAACCGACCTTGCCGGAGTAGCTGGGCATCGGGCGCAGGCCGCCGGAGCTCGAATAGATGCGGTTGACGCGGCCGAGGAACCAGCCCTGCGGATCGCTGGCGTCGCTGTAGTTCTGGTCGGCGCGCGCGACCTCCTTCGGATCGACCGCGTGCACGATATAGGGCGTGATGACGATCAGCAGTTCCGTCTCCTGGCGCTGATAGTCGCGCGAGCGGAACAGCGAGCCGAGGATGGGCAGGTTCATCAGGCCCGGCAGGCCGGTGATGGCGGCGCTCGATTGCGTCGAGATCAGGCCCGCCGAAACGATCGAACCGCCCGACGGCAATTCGACCGTGGTCTCGTTCTTGCGCGTGCGGAAGCCGGGGATCGCGGTGTTCAGGATCACGATCTGCTTGGTGTAGTCGATGTCGGTGACTTCGGTGGCGATGCGCAGCTGAATCCGGCCCTGGCTCAGCACCACCGGCGTGAAATTGAGCGTCACGCCATAGGGCTGCTGGATGTAGCCCAGCGTACAAAGGTTGGCCTGGCAGTTTTCGCTCGCCGGGATCGGGATCGTGCCGCCGGCGAGGAATTTGGCGCGCTCCCCGGAGATGGCGGTCACCGTCGGCTCGGCCAGCGTGCGCGCGACGCCTTCCTGCTCGAAGGCGTTGAGCGTGGCCTGCAATTGCTCGCCCGCCATGTTCCAGCCGATCGTCGCCGCATTGCCGAGCGCGCCGTTGACGCCGAATGGGTTGGTGATCGAAAGTCTTGGCACGCCGGAGCCGAAGCCGTTGGCTCCGTTCGCGTTAGGGCCGAGCCCGCTATAGTTGACGCCGAGCTGCTTGAGCACGTCGCGATGGATTTCCGAGATGGTCACGCGCAGGCTGACCTGATCGAGGCCGCGGATCATCAGCGAGTTGACGACCTTGCCGGACGCCGCCGTGGCCGTCGCCGCGGCCGCGCCGGTCGTGACGGCCGAGACGCCGCCGTCGGCGATGAAACCCTGCGCGATGTCGAGCGCCTGTTGCGCGTCGCCGGCGGAGGCCACCGACCCGGTGAGGATGATCGAGCCGCCGACGGTGCGCACGTGAATGTCGTTGTTGGGAATGGCGGCCTGCAACAGCCGCGACAACTCGCCGACGTCGCGCCCGACCGTGACTTCGAGCACCGCGATCTTGCGCCCGTCGGCGGCGAGCGCGAACACCGTGGTCTGCCCGGCTTCGAGCGTCGTGATGTAGAGGCGGCGCGCCGAGCGCACGATGGCGTTGGCGATTTTGGGATCGCCGACGAAGATTTCCTGCGCGTCCTCCGGCAGATCGATGATCATCGAACGGCCGATGCCGAGCTGGAGGCTCTTCATCTCGCCGCGCGCGACCGAAATCGACGACGCGGGGGCCGGGTCGGACGCGCGGGCGGGCGCGGCCGCGCCGATCGCGGTCGCGATCGCGGCCGCCGCCAGCGCCGCCGTCCAGGTCGATTTGCCGATCGCCGCCATGCTCGCCACCGTCTTGTTGATCGCGCGTGCGCCTTGGAAGTTGCGGTTCATGGGAGCCTCCTCAGCGGGCTGCTTGCTGCGCCGCGCCGTAGCGCACGATGGTCAGACCCTTGCCCTGCGAGTCCGAGGGATCGTTCACGGTCACCGTCGCGCCGGCGCTGTCGACGAGGCTGCGCAGCACCAGGATCAGATGCGAGCCTTGCGTGTTCTGCGCGTAGACGACCATCTCGGCCTGTTTGGGATCGAGTTCGAGTGTGGCGTTGCCGCCGACGACGACCTTCTTGCCGTTCTCCTCCTGCACGTTCTGGCCGATGGCGAGCACGCGCACGTTGGAGAGGATCACCTGATGGCTGAGCACCATCGTGCCCTTGGCGCGCGTCGCCTCCTCGTCCTGATAGACGCGCACGACGTCGACCCGGTCGTTGGGAAGGATGAAGCCGCCGGCGGACGAATCGCCGGTGTTCTCGATTCGGATCGCCACAGCGCGCATGCCGCTCGGCAGCACCGCCGCCATGTAGCCGCCGATGCCGGCCTTCACGAGCTTGTCGCGCCGCAGCGGCTCGCCGCGAAGGAAAGAATCACGCGTCATCGTGTCTTTCAGCTCCGCCACCGTGTCGGGCGTGGCGCTCTTGAGGATCATCAGCTCGGAGATCGAGTCTTTCGGCCAATCCGTCCAGGTTACCTGCGGCTCGGTGACCACGCTGCCCATCGGAATGTCTTGCGCGGCGACCAGAACCTTTTCGGTCTGTAGCTTCGGCGCCTCGACGATGACCTGCGGCTTACGCTGCGTGCCGAGGTAGTTATTGAAGACGAAGTAAGCGCCGCCGAACGCGACGACCGAAACGCCCAATACGGCGATCTGCAACCTGTTCATGGACATCGGACCCTGGATGGCGCGCGCTGCGTCGCCCTGGGTCCAGAATGGGGCGAAATCGTCAAATTACGGTTAACCAGCGGTATCCAAACGATTTCGATTTCCTGAATAAGCTAGGTCAACAAAAAAAGAACTCCGCGGGACGCCGGTCGGGCGGCCCGCAGAGTTCGAGAAAGATGCAGCCCAGTCAGCGGATGGCGAGTTGGGCCCAGAGTTGGGTCTCGGGATAGACGAACAGGCCGCCGAACGCTAGGGCAATGCCGTAGGGGATGCCGGATTTGGCGTTGTGCAGCCGGGCGATCCAGGCTTGCGCGGCCAGGAACTGCGGCAGCGTCACGCGCCGCGCCACCAGGATAACGACCGTCAGCGCGCCGCCCGCCAGCGCCGAGGCGACGCCGTAATCGGCCAGCGGCGTCCAGCCGAGCCACAGCGCGGTGGCGGCGGCGAGCTTGGCGTCGCCGCCGCCGATCCAGCCGAAATTGAACATGGCGAAGGTGATCAGCAGCACGACCGCGCCGCAGCTCAGATGCAGCGCGATATCGTAGAGCGGGACGCCCGCCACGATCGCCGCCGCGAAATAGCCGACCGCCAGCGCGGCTGAGAGCCGGTTGGGGATCTTCATCGTCAAAAGGTCCATCGCGGCCGCCCAGGCCATGGCGGCGGGGAAGAACAGGAACATCACCTGATGGGGTAAAACCGTCGACATGGCTCACCGTCGCGAGAGAAGTCAGTTGACCTTAGGACGCAAACGTTGCGGCGGCGTTAGCGCGCCGGAACAGCGGCAAATACAAAAGCGCCGGCGGGGCCGCCGCCGGCGCTTTCGTTTCGCTCAGACGAGAACGGCTTACTTGAGGGCGGACGAGACTTCCGAGAACTCGGCCGAAAGCTTGGTGCCGAGATTGGTCAGGATCGTGACCAGCGCAATGGCGATCAACGAGGCGATCAGGGCGTATTCGATGGCGGTGGCGCCGGACTCGTCGGACGCGAAAAGCTTGACGAACTTCATGTTTTTGCTCCAGATGGAAGAGGGACGGGTCCGCCGTCGCCCTTTCCGTTATGGCGCCAAGCCTTTGATGAAATCCTAATTGGCGGCCTCGTTTTGTCGCCAGAACGGCGCGTCGAGGATCGCTTGTGCGAAGGGTTAGTCTCTCCTAAACCGAAATCCCCGGACTGAACCTTTCCGGGCAACGGATCGCAAAGGATCACATGTCGTCTCTCGCCGTCGCCGCCGTGGCGTGGATCGTGATGCTCGCCGGCGGGCTGGCGGGGCTGGTGCTGACGCGCGTGTTGCCGGAGGCGCACACCTCCGATCGCTCGCGCGACATCATCGGCGGCGTCGTCGGGATGCTGACCCTGCTGCTGGCGCTGGTGCTGGGCCTGCTGATCTGGACCGCCTATGGCGTCACGCAGACGCAAAAGTCCGAGTTGCAACTGCTGGCCGCGCGCGCGCTCGAATTCAACCTGGAGATGAAGCAATACGGCCCCGAGGGCGACAAGGCGCGGCAATTGCTGCGCACCGAAATCGTGTGGGCGCACGAGCAGTTCTGGGGCGACAGCCGCGCCATGGCCGACGCGACCAACGTCACTGCCGGCAATATGGCGGCGATGGACGCCTTTCTGACCGGCCTGAAGCCCGAGACCGACACGCAGAAAAAACTGCTGGCCGCGGCCTCGCAGCATTACGCCGCCATCGGCGAGACGCGGCTGTTGATGTCCCTGCAACTCACCGACCCCGTATCCTGGCCGCTGATCCTGACCGTGATCGCTTGGGCCGGCCTGCTGTTCACCGGCTATGGCGTGCTGTCGCGGCCGAACGCGACGACTATAACGACGCTCGGACTCGGCGGCGCGGCGGTGGCGAGCGCGTTGTTCCTTATTCTGGAGTTGAGCCAACCCTACATCAGCTCGATCCGGCTGGCGCCGACGTTGATCGAGCAGGTGATCGTGGATATCGGGCAATGAGGGGCCGGATCGCGCTGGTTTGCGGGCTTACGCTCGCATGTTCGGGAGGTTCAGCCATGGCGCAAGCGCCTTTCGCGTCGCTCCTTGCAGCGATGGACTATATCGCCGACGCCCTGCCGAGGGCGACCGCCGACAATCCCAAATATCTGACCAAAGCCGACGGCACGGTTTCACGCTGGCTGACGCTGGACGTCCGCTTCGTGACGGCGGAAGACGCGGTGCGGATCGCCATGCGCGAAAACTTCACGCAGGAGAACGAGGGCAAGACGACCACAGGCCGGCACGAGGCGGAATTCTCGCTGAGCCAGGTCGAGATCAGCGAATTCACCGAGCCCGGCGACGTGACGCCGCAGGGGCAAGCCGCGCGCGGCCTGCTGTTCACCTGCAAGACCCCCGGCTGCGTGGCGGCGAAATGGGGCGACCAGCCCTCGGCCGCCGACAAGACCGACATTTCGGTGCAGGACGATTCCGCGCGGGCGAAATTGCTCGCCGCGTTCCGCCAACTCCAGACGGGCCGCCCGTGACCGGCCGCGATCTCCTGCCCGGCCGGCCGCTGAAACCGTCGGAAATCCGCGATTACCAGCTCGATCGCGCCACGGCGGCCGAGCAATTCTCCGAGAAGTTCCTGGCGCGCCTCGCCCGACTCAACGCGTTCGTGCGCGAAAGCGGCGAGACGATCGAGGGCGGGCTGTTCTATTGGGATCAAGCCAGAGACGTCCCCGACGCGCCCGATCCCAGCCTCGCTCCGGCGCGGCGCAATCTGTGGCGCGCCTGCCGCTTCAAGCGCTCGATGCTGGAGATCGGCGTCAACGCCGGCCATGGCGCGCTCTTGTGCCTGTCGGCCAATGCCGATCTCGTCTGGCATGGCGTCGATATCTGCGAACACGCCTATGTCGAGCCTTGCGTCGCGTATCTCGCGCAGGAATTTCCCGGCCGGGTGCGGCTGACGCGCGGCGATTCGCGCGAGGTTCTGCCGCGGCTCGCCACCCATGAGCCGGGGCTGGAGTTCGATCTGTTCCACGTCGACGGCGGCCACACCGACGAATTGTGCCGCACCGACATTTCCAACTGCCTGCGCTTGGCGCGCGGCGCGCGTGGCAAGCATCTGGTGCTCGACGACATCAACGCGAGCTGGATTTTTGACGTCTATTGCGAATATGTGGCGCTCGGCCATCTCGCGACCGAGACCTTGTTCTCCGATTGGGAGGACGTGAGCCGCAATGTGCTGGCGCGAATTCTTTGACCCGTTTCGCCACCTTCTGGCACGGGCCGCTCAACCCGCTGATCCGCGCCTGTCTCGCCTCGTTTCCCGCGCGCGGCGCTGACCTGACCCTGTTCAGCTATGCGGCGGGGCTCGACCCGCCCGAGGGCGTGGCGCGACGCGACGCGCGCGACGTCTGCCCCGACGCGGGGCTGATGCAGCGCTACCGCGTCGGCGGGCGGGTGTCGCTGGCGACCTTTTCCGACCGCTTCCGCTACGAAATGATGGCGCGCGAAGACCTGTGCTGGGTCGATGCCGACATGCTGGCGCTGCGGCCCTGCGGGCGCGACGAGGCGTTGATCTGGGGCCGGCAGGCGGAGGCGAAGGGCAAGGCGCTGATCAACAATGCGGTGCTGCGGCTGCCCAATGGCGGCGCGGTGCTCGCCGAAATGCTCGCGCACGCCAGGGCGGCGGAGGGCCGAGAGATCGGCTGGGGCGCGATCGGGCCATATCTGTTGACCGAAATCGCCGAGACGCACGGCGTCTACGCCAGCGCGGCCGGGCCGGAGCGGTTCTACCCCGTCGCGCCGGACGAATTCTGGCGGCTGTTCGACCCGCGCGAGCGCGACGCCGTCGCGCGGGCCGCCGCCGGCTCTGAGATGGCGCATCTGTGGAGCGAGCTGCTGCGCCGCACCGGCTATGATTTCGACGCCGCGCCGCCGTCCGGCTCGTATCTTTCCGATCAATTCGCCGCGATCGGCGCGCTCGGCGGTTTCGCGCGCACCTGCGAGCCGGCCGAGATCGCGGCGCTGGTCGCCCGCTGGAACGCATCCGCGCCGGAGGCCCCTTGAGCGACTTGCAATCGGTTTTCGCCGGCCACGCGGCGTCGAACTACTGGGGCAACGACGAGAGCCTCAGCGGCGACGGCTCGACGCTCGCCTATACCTACAACCTGCGGCGCGAACTGGCGAAATTCCTGCGCGCGTTCCGCGTCGTCTCGATGTTCGACGCGCCGTGCGGCGATTTCAACTGGATGCGCGCGGTCGAATTCCCCGAGGATTTCAGCTATATCGGCGGCGATATCGTCGCGCCGCTGATCGAGGCCGACCGCGCCCGCTACGGCGACGAGAAACGCCGTTTTCTCCCGTGCGACATCGCCAGCGACCCGCTGCCCGACGCCGACCTCTGGTTCTGCCGCGACTGCCTGTTCCACCTGCCCGAGGCGGCGGTGAAATCAGCGCTCGCGGGCTTTAGCCGCTCGCGCATCGGCTTCCTGATGACGACGACGCATCTCAACGTCAGCGATTTCGACAACACCGACATCGCGCCCGGCGGCTTCCGGCTGATCGACCTCTATAAGCCGCCCTATCGACTGCCGCGCGAGGTGCTCTACCGCATCCCCGATTACGTCTATCCCTACCCGCAGCGCGAGCTTTGCGTCTGGTCGCGCGCGCAGGTGGCGGCGGCGGTGGCGGGATGGGGTGAAACGCACTATTCACGCCCTATATAACCCCGAGGCGTCAACGTGGCGGAGAAGGTGGTGAGCCGGGAGATGAATCCGCCGCAGCCTGAAGCGGCGGAGACGGAATCGCGCTGGGGCGCGTTCGCCAGCCGGGCCTTCGCCGTGATCTGGGCGGCGAGCACGCTGTCGAACGTCGGCCTCGCCATGTTCGACACCGCCACCGGCTGGTACATGGCCAACATGAGCCGCGACCCGATGGTGGTCGCGCTGATCCAGACCGCGACCAGCCTGCCGCTGTTTCTGTTCACCATTCCGGCGGGGACATTGACCGATCTGGTCGACGCGCGGCGGCTGCTGATCGGCGTCAATGTGGTGATTTTCGCCATCGCCGCGACTTTCGCGACGGCGGTGTCGTTGGGTTTCACGACGCCGAAACTTCTGTTGGGCGCGACCTTCCTGCTCGGCGTCGGCGGCGCGCTGGCGGCGCCGGCGTGGGTCTCCATCGCGCCGCTGCTGGTGCCGTCGCGCGATCTCGATGCGGCGGTCGCGGCCAACTCGACGGGCTATAACATCAGCCGCGCGCTGGGACCGGCGCTTGGCGGCCTGGTGATCGCCCGGGTGGGCGTGCTGGGGCCGTTCTGGATCTACGCGCTCAGCAACGTGTTGGTCATTGCCGCGTTGATCTGGTGGCGCCCGCCGCGTCGCATCACCAGCAGCCTGCCGGCCGAGCGCTTCATGACCGCGATCCGCACCGGCGTGCGCCACGCTCAGCACAATCACCATCTGCACGCGACGCTGATGCGCACGCTCGCCTTCTTCCCCTTCGCCAGCGCCTATTGGGCGTTGCTGCCGCTGATCGCGCGGGCGCAGCCGGCGCAGGGCGCGGCGTTCTACGGGTTGCTGCTCGCCGCCATCGGCCTGGGCGCCATCGTCGGCTCGGCGCTCCTGTCGCGGCTGAAAGACTGGCTCGGGCCGGATGCGCTGGTCGCCTGGGCGAGCGTCGGCACGGCGGTCGCGCTGGTGATGTTCGCGCTGTCGCGCGATCCGGTCAGCGCGTTGGCGGCCGGCGTGATCGCGGGCGCGATGTGGACGCTGATCATCTCGACGCTCTATGTCTCGGCGCAGCTATCGCTGCCGAACTGGGTGCGCGGGCGCGGGCTGGCGATCTTTCTCACCGTGATTTTCGGCGCGTCGACCTTCGCCAGCGTGCTTTGGGGCCATATCGCCGCGCTGCGCGGCGTCGATCTCGCGCTCTATATCGCCGCCGCCGGCGCGCTGTTGGCGATTCCGATGAGTTGGGGCTCGCGTTTGCAGACGGGGATAGGGGCCGATCTCGCCCCCTCGCTGCACTGGCGCTCGCCGCGCGTCATATTCGACGTCGGCTGGAGCCAGGGGCCGGCGCTGGTGACGATCCGCTATCGCATCGATCCGCGCGACCGTGACGAGTTCTTGAGCGCGATGGGCGAGATCGGCCACGAGCGCCGGCGCGACGGGGCCTATGCCTGGGGCGTGTTCGAGGAACTGGCGACGGAAGGCCGCTACACCGAGACGTTCCTGATCGAGAGCTGGCTGGAGCTGATGCATCTCTACGAGCGCGTCACCAACGCCGACCGGCGCATGGAGGAACGGGTGCGCAAGCTGCTGGTCGAAACGCCTGTGGTGACCCATCTCATCGCGCCGCGGCGCGGGCGGCGCAATCTCAGGCTGGCGACATGACGCGGCGCGCGGCGACGATGGCGCGCCAAAACCCCTTGCCGATCAGTTCCAGTCCGACGATCTCGAAATCGAGTTCGACTTCCTCCAGCCGCTGATAGGCGGTGTTGCAGCAGATGCCGAACAGCGCGACGCCGTTCGGCGCCAGCGCGCCGGCGAGCCCGTCGAGATAGCCGCGCAACAGCCGCCCGCCGGGGTCGCACAGGCTCTGGCGCTCCAGATCGTCCTCGGGCGCCTTGTCGATCAGCGGCGTGTTGAACACCACCAGGTCGAAATCGCCCTCCCCGACCGAGGCGAACAAATCTGAGTGAATGAGGCGCGGCGCCAGGCCGTTGCGGCGGGCGTTGGCCTCGGCGGAGGCCAAAGTCGTCTCGGAAATGTCGGTCGCCACGACATAACCGCCCCAGCGATGGGCGACGAACAGCGCGATCGCGCCGCAGCCGGTGCCGATTTCCAGCATGCGCGGGAAATCCGGCGCGGCAAGCGCCTGGATGTTGTGGATGAACAGCATCGTGCTGGATTCGGGCGTGGGATGATAGACGCCCGCCGGCGCTTCCAGGGTCAGGTCGTCGATGTGGAAGGTCGCCGGCACGCGTTGCAGGTTGGCGAGGGCGCGATGGCCGGCTTCGATGTCGAGATATTCCGCCGTCACCAGCCGGTCGAGACCGAGATTGGCCAGCACCCGCCGCCGCGCGGCCTCGGCTACGTTCATAAACATGAGGGCTCGTTCGCGGCTGACATCCGTCGCGAAGATATGGCGGCTTTCGGGGGCCTATGCAATCCCACGCCGGGCGCAGGCGCGCCCGGCCCGGCGCCGGCGATGACTTTGCTTAAAGGAATTCTCGCCATAATCTTACCCGTCCGTCAGCAACCCCATGGAATTCTTGCGCGCGCTCGTCGTCCACGCCCACCCCTCGCCCGACAGCTTCGCCTCGGCCTTGTTCCGCGACGTATGCGCCGTCCTGGTCGGGCGCGGCTATGTCGTCGACGCCTGCGATCTATACGCGGAGGAATTCGACCCGGTTTTGCCGCGCGCGACCTATCGCAAATATCTCGCCGCGCCGGCCAATCGCGCCGGCGTCGAGCCCTATGTCCGCGCCCTGATGGCGGCGCAGGCGCTGGCCTTCGTGTTCCCGGTCTGGCACGACGGGCCGCCGGCCATCCTCAAGGGCTATTTCGACCGGGTGTTTCTGCGCGGCGTGGTGTTCGAGGTCGAGAACGGCGTGTTCCTGCCGCGCCTGCACAACGTGCGCCGGCTCGCGGCGGTCGTCCTCTACGGCGCGGATCGCGAGCGCACCAAGCGGGTCGGCGATCTGCCGCGCCGGTTCGTGCGTCACAACCTGCACCCGCTGGTCGCCCCCGACGCGCCGCTCGACTATCTCGCCGCCTATGGCATGGACCACGCCGACGCTGCGGCGCGCGAGGAATTCCGCGACAAGGTCAGGCGGTCGTTTCAGACGTGGTGAAATAGAAATTGAGGTCGGGCTGCGCCTCCAGCGCCAGCTTGGGCGAGTCGGAGGCCAGCATCAGCGTCAGCGTCGCCGGCTCCGCCAGCATCGACTTGACGTGGTCCTCCCGCACGCGGTCGGCTTTGGTGACGCGCTGGCGCAGATAGCGCGCCTCCAGCCAGGAGCCGATCAGGAAGGTTTCGAGATAGACGTTGGCCTCCGCGACATCGGCGAACACGCCCCAGGCATAGGCGCCGTCGCGCCGCCGCTCCTTGCCGATCTCCTCGATGGCGTCGAGAAACGGATCGGGGTCGTCGCCGGCAAGCCGATAGCGCAGGGTGACGAGCACCGGCCCGCTGTCGTCCTCGACCTCGCGCGCCAGGATCGGCGCCTGCCAGTGCATCGACGGCGACAGGTCGACGCCCTCGGCGGTCTGCAAGCGCCACGACCAAGTCAGCGGGATGAAGGCG
>JAGWRL010000263.1 GCA_028876585.1 Pseudomonadota bacterium
AGGTGATGGCGCTCTATGGCCAGGAGGGCTATCGCCGGCTGGAGCGGCAGGCGCTGGAGCGGATCGTGGCGCGCGCCG
Organism: Pseudomonadota bacterium; assembly: GCA_028876585.1. Next base: position 79 of record JAGWRL010000263.1, read on the forward strand.
ATTGCCTCGTGCTGGCGGCGGCCGGCGGCGTGGTGGCCGAGCCGGAAACCTTCAATTTCCTGCTGCGCCATTTCCACACCGTCTGGTTGAAGGCGGCGCCGGAGGAACATATGCAGCGGGTGCGCGGCCAGGGCGACAATCGGCCGATGGCCGGCAATCCGAAGGCGATGGAGGAACTGAACTCCATCCTGGAAAGCCGCGAGGCGCTGTATCGCCGCGCCGAATTGATCGTCAACACCAGCGGCAAATCGCCGGCGGAGAGCCGGGCGGAGCTGCTGCGCGCGGTGCGCCAGCTCGGCGTTTTCTGAAGCCAGAACCGCTCGCGGCCAGGTCCGATGCAAATTGTTGCATGAGCGCCCAACTTATTGCTTGCAATATAACTCCACAACGTGCATTATAACTCCCATATCGGGAGATATATCGCATGCCCGCCGGCTCGGCCCAACGCGAAGCCCCGCGCGCGGCGCTTCGACCCACCACAAACAAATAAGCCGGGAGGAACAGATATGAGTGACGACGCCGCGACGCCCGATATCGCCCCGCCGCCTGAAACATTCAACATCGCCGAACATCTGCTCGCCGCCAACGCCGGCCGGCCGGACAAACTCGCCTTCGTCGACGATGTCGCCAAGGTCAGCTACGGGGTTTTGACCGATCGCGTCCGCCGGGTCGCGGCGGCCTTGCGCGCCGCCGGCGTCAAACGCGAAGAGCGCGTGTTGTTGCTGATGCAGGATAGCGCCGATTGGCCGGCCGCCTTCCTCGGCGCGATCTACGCCGGCGCCGTCCCGGTGGCGGTCAACACGCTGCTGACCGCCGACGACTACGCCTATATGCTCGAACATTCACGCGCGCAGGCGGTTCTCGTCAGCGGCGCGCTGAAGGGCGTGCTGAAAGGGGCGCTGGTCAAATCCGATCACGAAGTTCACAAAGTGATCGTGTCGCGGCCGACGAGCCCGCTCGAATTCGGCGAGATCGACTTTGAAGCGTTCATCGGCAACTCCGGCCCGATGCTGCGCGCGGCGCAGACCCGCGCCGACGAACCGGCGTTCTGGCTCTATTCCTCGGGCTCGACCGGCCGGCCGAAAGGGACCGTCCACTCGCACGCCAATCCCTATTGGACCATCGAGCTCTACGGCAAAGGGGTGCTCGGGCTGCGGGAGAGCGACGTCTGTTTCTCCGCCGCGAAGCTGTTTTTCGCCTATGGCCTCGGCAACGCGCTGACCTTTCCGATGAGCGTCGGCGCGACCACGCTGCTGATGGAGGGGCGGGCGACGCCGGAAGCGGTGTTCGCGCGTTGGCGCGGCGAAATCGGCGCCGTCCAACCCACCGTCTTCTACGGCGCGCCGACTGGCTTCGCCGGCATGCTCGCCTCCGCCGCCGCGCCGGCGCGCGAGGAGATCGCGCTGCGGCTCGTCTCCTCCGCCGGCGAGGCGCTGCCGGGGGAAATCGGCGAGCGCTTCAACCAACGCTACGGGCTCGACATCGTTGACGGCATCGGCTCGACCGAAATGCTGCATGTGTTCATCTCCAACCGACCAGACAAGGTGCGTTACGGCACGACCGGTTGGCCGGTGCCGGGCTACACCATCGAACTGCGCGACGATAACGGCGGCCCGGCGCCGGAGGGCGAGCCCGGCGATCTCTATATCCACGGCCCTTCGTCGGCGCTGCTCTATTGGGGCAACCGCGCCAAGACGCGCGAGACGTTTCAGGGCGGCTGGACCAAGGCCGGCGACAAATATATCCGCAACGCCGACGGCAGCTACACCTACGCCGGCCGCAGCGACGACATGCTGAAGGTCAGCGGCATCTATGTCAGCCCGTTCGAAGTCGAGGCGACGCTGGTGCAGCACCCCGCCGTGTTGGAGGCCGCCGTCATCGGCTTCGCCGACTCCGATGGATTGACGAAGACCAAGGCGTTCGTGGTGTTGCGGCAGGATCGCCACGTCGATCAGGCGGAGTTGAAGGATTTCGTCAAGGATCGGCTGGCGCCTTACAAATATCCGCGCCGCATCGAATTCGTCGCCGAACTGCCGAAGACGGCGACCGGAAAGATCCAACGCTTCAAGTTGCGGGAGCTGGAGGCGCAAGCCGCGCCCGACAAGATTCATGAGGAGAACGCCCTTGGTTGACGCCTATCTGTGCGACGCGGTGCGCACGCCGATCGGCCGTTACGGCGGCGTGCTTTCCAGCCTGCGCGCCGACGATCTCGCCGCCATACCGCTGACCGCGCTGCAACAGCGCAATACGTCCGTCGACTGGGCCAAGGTCGATGATCTCATCTATGGTTGCGCCAACCAGGCCGGCGAGGACAACCGCAACGTCGGCCGCATGGCGGCGCTGCTCGCCGGCCTGCCGCTCGGCGTGCCGGGAACCACCGTCAACCGGCTGTGCGGCTCCGGCATGGATGCGGTCGGCCTGGCGGCGCGCTCGATCCGCGCCGGCGATTGCGAGCTGGTGATCGCCGGCGGCGTCGAGAGCATGAGCCGCGCGCCGTTCGTCATGCCGAAGGCCGACGGCGCCTTCTCGCGCGCCAACGCCGTCTACGACACCACCATCGGCTGGCGCTTCGTCAATCCCGCGATGAAGGCGCGCTATGGCGTCGACTCCATGCCGCAGACGGCCGACAACGTCGCTGCGGACTACGGGATTTCGCGCGCCGATCAGGACGCCTTCGCGCTGCGCAGTCAGGCGCGCTGGGCCGCCGCGCAGGCCGCCGGCCGCTTCGCGCCAGAAATCGCGCCGGTCAGCATCCCGCAGCGCAAGGGCGCGCCAATCCTGATCGACACAGACGAGCATCCACGGCCGCAAACGACGCTGGCCGATCTCGCGCGGTTGAAAGGCGTCAACGGCGCCGACCTCAGCGTGACCGCCGGCAACGCCTCGGGCGTCAACGATGGCGCGGCGGCGCTGCTGGTCGCCTCCGCAGCGGCGGCGCGGGCGCATGGGCTTAACCCGCGCGCGCGCGTGATGGCGATGGCGGCGGCCGGCGTCGCGCCGCGCGTGATGGGGATCGGGCCGGTTGCGGCGGTGCGGCGCGTGTTGGAAAAGACCGGCCTCGCGCTCAAGCAGATGGACGTGATTGAACTCAACGAAGCCTTCGCCGCGCAGGCGCTGGCGACGCTGCGCGAATTGGGGCTTGCCGACGATGCGGAGCAAGTCAATCCGAACGGCGGCGCCATCGCGCTCGGCCATCCGCTCGGCATGAGCGGCGCGCGGCTGGTGGCGACCGCGATGTATGAGCTCACGCGGCGCGGCGGACGCTATGGCCTGTGCACGATGTGCATCGGCGTCGGCCAGGGCATCGCGCTCGTGATCGAGCGTGTTTGATCGGCTCCCTGTTCTCTCAACGAAAGACCTCCTACGATGACCTCCTCCCCCCGCGCGCTTGAGAGCTATGTCTGCGGCCAATGGGCGCGCGGCGCCAACTCTGGCGCGACCCTGCTCGACGCCGCCACCGGCGCGCCCGTCGCCACCATCGATTCGACCGGCCTCGATTTCCGCGCCGCGCTCGACTACGGCCGCGCCAAGGGCGGCGCGGCGTTGCGCAAGATGAGTTTTCATGACCGCGCGCAATTGTTGAAGGCGCTGGCCGGCGCGCTCAACGAGCGCAAGGAGGAGCTTTATGCGCTCTCCACCGCCACCGGCGCGACGCGTTCCGACAGCGCCGTCGACATCGAGGGCGGCATCGGCACGCTGTTCGCTTACGCCTCCAAGGGCCGGCGCGAATTGCCGGAGGGCCGTGTCTGGCTCGACGGCGAGCACGAGGCGCTGGCGAAGGACGGCTCATTCGGCGCCCAGCATATCTGGACGCCGCTGCAAGGGGTGGCGATCCACATCGACGCCTTCAACTTTCCCGTCTGGGGCATGCTGGAAAAGCTCGCGCCAACCTTGCTCGCCGGCGTTCCCGCCATCGTCAAGCCGGCGAGCCAGACCGCCTATCTGACCGAACTCGCGTTTCGCCAAATCCTCGCTGCCGGCCTGTTGCCCGAGGGCGCGCTGCAACTGATCTGCGGCGCGGTGGGAGACCTGCTCGATCACGTCACCTGCCAGGACCTCGTCACCTTCACCGGCTCGGCGGCGACCGGGCGCAGGCTCAAGACCCATGCCGCGATCGTCGAGAATTCCGTGCGCTTCACGATGGAGGCCGACAGTCTCAACGCGGCGATCCTCGGGCCCGACGCCGCGCCGGGGACGCCGGAATTCGATCTGTTCGCCGCCGAAGTCGCGCGTGAAATGACCGTCAAGGCCGGGCAGAAATGCACGGCGATCCGTCGCGTGTTCGCGCCGCGCGCCCATGCGCAAGCCATCGTCGCGGCGATCGCTCAGCGGCTCGCCAGGACGCCGGTCGGCCTGCCCAGCGACGCCAACGCGCGCATGGGCGCGCTCGCCAGTCTCGACCAGCGCGAGGAGGTGCGCGCGCGCATCCGCGACCTGCAACGCGACGCCGAGATCGTCGCCGGCGATCCCGCGCGGCCAAAGCTTGTCTCGGGCGATCCCGACACGGGCGCCTTTCTCGATCCGGTGCTGCTCTATTGCGACCGCCCGCATGCGGCGACGGCTGTTCACGACGTCGAAGCCTTCGGCCCCGTCAGCACGGTGATGCCCTATGACACGGTGGAGGAGGTCGTGGCGCTGGCGCGGCGCGGCAAGGGCTCGCTGGTCTCCTGCGTCTTCACTGACGATGCCGATTTCGCGCGCGAGGCGGCGCTCGGCCTGGCGGCGTTTCACGGTCGCGTGCTGATCGGCAACCGCGCCAGCGCGAAAACCTCGACCGGCCACGGATCGCCGATGCCGGGCCTCGTGCATGGCGGGCCGGGCAGGGCGGGCGGCGGCGAGGAACTGGGCGGGATGCGCGCCGTCAAACATTACATGCAGCGCACCGCGATCCAGGCGACGCCGCGGCTGTTGTCCGCGATCACTGGCGTGGAGTGAGCGGCGGTCGACATGAGGCCGAACCGAGCATTGGGAGGAACCCGTGATGCAACTGCCGAGCCGGGCGCTGGCGCCGCAGTCATGGCGCGACCTCTCGCTCGCGTCGCAGGCTCACGGCTGCAACTTCAACAACAAGGAAGAGACCCGCCGTGGAGCGCGAACGCCCGCTGCTTCTTCCAAACGATCAAAGCGCTCAGCGCGCGCTGAAGCCGCCTGCCGCTATTCGTCGGCGGCCATTCGCGCCCGCGGCAGGTGCCAGTCCTTGGCCATCGCGATCAAGCGTATGCTGATCGCGAGCCCTGCGCCAAGCAGCGCGCTGACGTTCTCGGGCGCGCCGACGGTGTCGGCGAACGCGACCAGCGCCGCGCCCGCCAACGCCGCAACCGCGTAGACTTCTTTGTGCAGGACCATCGGCGTCCGTGTCGTGAGGATGTCGCGCGCCATGCCGCCGCCGATCGCCGACAGCATTCCAAGCAGCGCCGCCATCAGCGGCGTCAATCCAAACAGCAGCGCTTTGTGTGCGCCCACCGCCGCCGACAGACCCAGGCCGATCGCATCGAACAACGCCACCGGCTTGCGCAGCCGCTGAATCCAACCATAGGCGAAATAGCAGGAGAGGCCGGCAACCGTGGAGGCCGCCAGATAATGCCAATGAGTGATTGCGTAGGGTGGCGTCGCGCCAATCAGCAGATCGCGCATCACGCCGCCGGTCGTCGCGGCCACGAAGGCCAGGAACACCACGCCGAACGGATCGAGCCGGCATTCGACGCCGCGCGCGCCGCCGCTGAGCGCGAAGGCGAACACTCCCACCAGATCGAGGACGGATTGAAGCAAGGCTGACCTCCCCGCTCCCGAACGGTTGACCGTGGGCGCAGGCGTCGTGAGTTCGGGATGGCGCTCGACCGACGCCGGGGAGACGTCCGAATGCAACCAAAGCGCCAGCTTGTCCAGCCATAGTCGGCGCGGCTGGGAGTTGCAGACGGAGAGGATGAGCGCCCGTTGCCGGGGCGCGACGGGGGACGCGGCCGACCTTCGGCCTCTATCGCCGTTGAAAAAGGCCGATATAATCGCGCGCTATGAGCGAAACCGGATTGATCGTGAAAGTCAGGGGAATGATCCTGTCCGGCAAGTTGCCGGCCGGACGAAGGGTCACGGAGGCGGGGCTCGCCGATGAACTCGGCGTCTCGCGCACGCCCATTCGCAGCATCCTGCCCGCCCTCGCCGCCGAGGGCTTGCTTCAGCCGGTCGGGCGCCGCGGCTATGCCGTCAAAGCGTTTACCGAGCGCGATTCTACCCGCGCCATCGAAATTCGCAGCATGATCGAGGGGCTGGCGGCGCGCGTGGTCGCTCGCGAAGGCGCCAGCGACGAATTGCGGGCGCTTCTGCTTGACTGCCTGGCGCAGGGCGATCAGTTGTTTGAGAAGCGGCATCTCGTCGACGAGGACGAGATCAGTTATGGGCGAATGAACGAGAAGCTGCATTCGTCGATCGTCGCCGCCGCGAAATCGAGCGTGATCGACGATTTTTACGCCCGCATCAAATTGGTGCCGTTCGCGGCCCCGTCAACCATCGCCTTCAGTCAGCATGGCGCCGCCAAGGCCTATGAATATCTCATCTACGCCCACCGCCAGCACCACGCGATCGTCGCCGCCATCCTCAGCGGCGATTCCGCTCGCGCGGAGTTTCTGTTTCGCGAGCACGCCTATCAACCGCGAACGAGCCTGTGGCCCGACGACGTGCCCTCGCCCGAACCGCCGCGCAAGCGGCGGTCGAAGCGGCGAGCGTGATTGGCCAAGCGCGCGGTCAACGCGACATCATCCGCCTTTGCTCAGCACGTAGGGCCGGTAGCTTTCGCGCGCGCTGTCGGAGAACGGGGCGGGCCCCACCGTCGCGCGAACTTCGGTCTGGACGTGGCGTTCGACTGTCGGCTTCGATGTGCCGCCGTCCGGCTCTCCCCAAACGACCTTCACTTGCGTGCCTGCGGCGCTGAACGCCTCGTCAATCATCGACAACGAGATCCAGACGCGGCCGTTCGAGGTGTAGACGGGATAGGTCGAAATGCCGACCTGCCGGCCGCCTGAGACGATCATGTCATAGGGCAGCGTGGCGTAATGCGACGCTGGCAGATCCATGTATTTGGCGCGATCCTTCGCTTGGAACAGGCTGGCGAAAATCGCGACGACGTCGTCGCTGTCCCAGGTCAGCGTCACTTTCTTCCGGCTCGGTTGTTGCGCCCGCCGCATCAGCGCCTCGCGGCCGATAAAGTCGTGATCGAATTTCGTAAAGCCGCCGTAGCCGAGGTCGAACGGCGTCAGATAATAATCCTCGATGTTTGCCGACACCATGCTGCCGCCAAGCGAGGCGTTGGCTTCAAAGCCGGTCGCCGGCAACCATTCGCGATAGGATTTCATCCTCTCGCCGGTGTAGATGGCCGGCATCGGCGAGGGGATCCATGCCGATTCGATCGCAACCGTCGAATAGGCGCGCGCGCCGCCCGGCAACAGGCCGAACTCCTTACCCGCCTCCAGCAAGGCGGCGCGAATTTCATCGCCTTCCTCCTTCGGCCCCCAGAGTTCGAGGCCGGGGGCGCCGGACATGCCATGCCGCAGGCAGCGGACGCGGCGTCCCGCGACGCTGATCTCGCCCATGTTGAAGAACTTGATGTCGGGCAACGGGCCGCCGTTGACTTTTGTAAGGATATTCCACGCCGCCGGCCCCTGGATTTCGAACCGATAGGCGCGGCGAGGGCGTGCGTTGGCGAGACTGCGCTCGTCGCGTTCGACCTTGACGTCATAGCCGCCGGTGCGGGCGTTGAACTCGATCCAATTGGAGATCGGCGGTCGCCCGACGATGTTGACCTTATCGTCCTCCAGCCCAAACAACACGCCGTCGCCGATGACATAACCATCATGATTGCAGGCGACGAACTGCTTAGCCTTGTCGCGCCTGAATCCCTTAAAACTGTTGACGCCGAGTTCGCTCAGGAGGCGCACGACGTCGGGGCCTTCGAGATAGAGATCCGTCATATGGTATGATTGATCGAACAGGATGGCGGTCTTGCGCCAAGCCTCCTGCTCATCGCGCCAATTCGAAAATTCGCTCGGAATTGGAAAGACATAAGGGCCGACTTGGGAATTCCTGAGCATGTCGACCGGATTGCCGTAGGCCTTGATCCGCTGCTCCAGAGATTGGCTGGCCATTGTTCCTCCCCTGACTTCGTTTCTACTGCGGACTTGAGCTTCGCGCCTGAAAGCCAGTCTCGCCCTGCGGGCCGGCGCCTACGGAATCCCAAATGGCGCATATGCGTGTCACCTCCGGTATCATATCCGTCTTTGGGATACAATAGATATGCTCGTGCGATGAGGCTCGACGTCGCCGATGGGACACATTTTCAATGCGATGGGTCGAACTCGAACTTCTTCATCAGGCGGCGCGGCCAAAGGAGATATTTTCTATGCTATTGATATTACGATATTTTCATCTTCGGTTTGCACAGCATGGCGCTTTCTTCGCTTCGCCCCGATCTGATCCGCTCTGGACAACGGGATGCAATTTGCATTAAGTTTGAACGCGCGCGGTCGAAAGGCTTCGCGCCGGTTCAACAGGACGCATCGCCGCCGATCGGTGGGCGGGACGCGTTGGGCGCCAATGGAGGGGGAGACGACCGTGCCAAGGACATTGACGCCTATCGTCGCGCTGGCCGTGATCGCCGCCGGCTTTGGCTTTCGCGCCGCGGCGGCCGCCGAACACGTGTTCAAGGTCGGCGCGATCCTGCCAATGACCGGGCCGTTCCAATCAACCGGCGTCGAGGCCAGCGCGGGCATCGCGCTCTATTTGCAGGAGCACGGCGCGAGCGTCGCCGGCGAGACGATTGAAGTGATCACCCGCAATGACACCGGCGCCCCTGATGTCGCCAAGCGTTTGGCGCAGGAGTTGATCGCCAGCGATCACGTCCAGGCGCTGATCGGTTTCGGCCTGACGCCGATCGCCATGGCGGTGGCGCCTGTCGCCACCGAAGCCGAAGTGCCGATGATCGTCACCGTCGCTTCGACGTCGTCGATCGTGGATCGCTCGCCTTTCATGGTGCGAACCATCCAGACAATCCCGCAGAGCGCCAGAATTGTCGGGGATTGGAGCGCCAAGAATGGCGTTAAGAAGGTTGTGTCGCTGGTCTCGGACTATGGCCCGGGACGCGACGCCGAAACCTGGTTCGGGCGCGCGTTGGAGAACGGCGGCGGCAAAGTGGTCGAGAAGCTGCGGGTTCCCTTGGCGAACCCCGATTTCTCGCCCTTCCTTCAGCGCGCGCGCGACGACAAGCCGGACGCCATTTTCGTATTTCTGCCCGCAGGCGTCGGCGCGATTTTCGCCAAGGAGTTTGTCGAAAGCGGTCTCGAAAAGTCGGGCGTAAAACTCATCACCATGAGCGATGTGATGGACGACGAATTGCTCAACGGCATGGGCGATTCGGTTCTCGGCGTCGTCAGCGGCGGGCCTTATTCCATTGCGCACGACTCGCCAGTCAACCAGGCGTTTGTGAAGGCGTTCCGGGCGGCGAACAACAACCGTCGACCCAATATCGTCGCGCTCTCGGCCTATGACGGCATGAACTTGATCTATCGTGCGCTCAGCGCCAAGCCCGGCGCGACCGACGGGCGCGGCTTGATGGAAGCGATGAAGGGCCAATCGTTTGAGAGCGCGCGCGGCCCCGTGAGCATCGACCCGACGACGCGCGACATTGTGCAGAACGTTTATATGCGTAAGGTCGAGCGCCGCGGCGGCGAACTCTACAATGTCGAGTTCGAGACCTATCCCGCGGTCAAGGACCCGGCGCATTGAATTGGGCCGATCGCGGCCGGCCTGTACGGCCAACGGCCAGGCCGTATTGCGCTCCATGCCCGAGAGCAGTCCATCGAGGAACCCGGCAGCGTTGCGCGCCCCGGTAACCACGAATCGCGGCTGTAGTAATCGACGCATCGCGGGCGGGCGCCCCTTGCCGCTCCCCGCCGCCTCGTCTACATGAGCCGCTCGAGGATTGAACCCATGCGCGCCGAAGCCGAATCGCTCGTCTCCAACATCAAGCAGTCGATGGGACTGCTGAGGAGGCATCTTTGACGTCGAAACCTCGACGCGCCGCCTCGCCGAACTGAACGCCAAGTCCGAACAGCCCGATTTCTGGAACGACGCCGACGCCGCGCAGAAGCTGATGCGCGAACGCACGCTGCTGGAGGACCGGCTCGGCGCGCTCGCCAAGCTCGAACGCGAACTCGACGATGCGACGACGCTGGTCGAACTCGGCGAGGCCGAGGGCGACGAGGCGACCGAGCACGAGGGTCTGGCGGGCTTGCGGGCGCTCAAAACCGAGGGCGAACGGCGCCAACTGGAAGCGCTGCTGTCGGGCGAGGCGGACGCCAACGACAGCTATCTCGAAGTCCATTCCGGCGCCGGCGGCACGGAGAGCTGCGACTGGGCGCGCATGCTGCTGCGCATGTACGTGCGCTGGGGCGAGCGGCGCGGTTTCGATGTCGACATCATCGAGGAGACGGCCGGCGACGAGGCCGGCGTCAAATCCGCGACCATCGTCGTCAAGGGTCACAACGCGCACGGCTGGTTGAAGACGGAATCGGGCGTGCACCGGCTGGTGCGCATCTCGCCGTTCGATTCCAACGCGCGCCGGCACACCAGCTTCGCCTCCGTGTGGGTCTATCCCGTGGTCGACGACCGCATCCAGATCGACATCAACGAGAGCGACTGCAAGATCGACACCTATCGGGCGTCGGGCGCCGGCGGCCAGCACGTCAACAAGACCGAATCGGCGGTGCGCATCACCCATATCCCGAGCGGCATCGTCGTCGCCTGCCAGATGGAGCGCTCGCAGCACAAGAACCGCGCCACCGCCTGGAACATGCTGCGCGCCCGCCTGTACGAGAAGGAACTGGAGAAGCGCGAGGCGGAGGCCAACGCCGACGCCGCCTCGAAGACCGAGATCGGCTGGGGCCACCAGATCAGGTCATATGTGCTGCAACC
>JAGWRL010000029.1 GCA_028876585.1 Pseudomonadota bacterium
ATGGGTCTGGCAATGGAACGTCACGCCCTCCGCCTTCATCTGCTCGACGCGGCGCTCGATATGGCGCTTTTCGAGCTTGAAGTCGGGGATGCCGTAGCGCAGCAGCCCGCCGGGATGGGCGTTCTTCTCATAGAGATGCACGTCATGGCCGACGCGGGCGAGTTGCTGCGCGCAGGCCAAGCCCGCCGGACCCGAGCCGACCACGGCGACGCGCTTGCCGGTCTTGCGCTCCGGCGGCTCCGGCTTGACCCAGCCCTGCTCCCAGGCGCGATCGACGATGGCGCATTCGATCGTCTTGATCGTGACCGGCGTGTCCTGAATGTTGAGCGTGCACGACGCCTCGCACGGCGCCGGGCAGACGCGGCCGGTGAATTCGGGGAAATTGTTGGTGGAATGCAGGTTGCGCGACGCCTCGCGCCAGTCGCCGCGATAGACGAGGTCGTTCCAGTCGGGGATCTGGTTGTTGACGGGGCAGCCGTTGTGACAATAGGGGATGCCGCAGTTCATGCAGCGCGCCGCCTGGTTGCGGGTGCCCTCCTCGCTAAGCGGCAGCATGAATTCGCGGTAATGGCGGATGCGGTCGGAGGCCGGGGCGTAACGCCGGTCCGCGCGGTCGATCTCCAGAAACCCCGTGACCTTTCCCATCGATCTTTCCCGTGACGCAAAGCCGCTCAACGCCGCGCAAGTCGCCGGCGCGCCGCTCCTTCCCTTATCCCGCGACGATATGCAAGATCGTCGCGCGACGATATGCAAGATCGAAACCGCGGCCGGGCGCGGCTCAGAACGTCGGCGGCGTGCAGGCCGAGACGATGACGAGATCGCTCTCCCCGGCATTGGCGAAACTATGCGGCCGGCGGCTGTCGAACCGGTAGGCGTCGCCCTCGTCGAGTTCGTAGCGCCGCCCGTCGACCTCCAGCGCCAGCCGTCCCTTGATGACGAGGCCTGCCTCCTCGCCCTGATGCGACAGCAGATGCGGCCCCGAGCGCGCGCCCGGCCGGTAGCGCTCATGGATCATCTGCAGGGCGCGGCCGCGCAGGTCGGCGCCGACCTGGCGGTACGACACGGCGCCGCCGGCGATCTCCGTCAATTCGCGCGCGCGCACCACCACTTGCTCCCCCGCGCCCTCGTCGCCGGCGAAGAATTCGCCCATCGACAGGCCGAGCGCCGCGAGAATCTGCCGCAAAGCCGACACCGAGGGGCTGACTTTATCGGCCTCGATGGTCGAAATCGCGCCGTTGGAGACGCGCGCGCGCCGCGCCAGCTCGCGCTGCGAAAGGCCGGCGCGCTGACGTAAGGTTCGCAGCCGGGGACCGAGCGGGGAGGTGTTCATGCGTTCAAAATTTAGAACGGACTGAACGCGCGAACAACTGGACTTCGCGCGGGCTGGAGGGCAATGCTCAGAAAAGCGATCAAATCAGCCAGAGGAGCGCCCATGCCCGCCGCCACCCCCCGCGCGGAAGTCCCCAACGATCTCGCCGCCTTCTGGATGCCGTTCACGCCCAATCGCGCGTTCAAGAAGCGCCCGCGCCTGATCGCCCGCTCCAAGGACATGCACTATTACACCCCCGAGGGGCGCGAAATCCTCGACGCCACCGCCGCTCTGTGGTGCTGCAACGCCGGCCACAACCGCGCCCCGATCGTGCGCGCGATCCAGGAGCAGGCGGCCGAACTGGATTTCTCCCCCACCTTCCAGTTCGCCCACCCCAAAGCCTTCGCGCTGTCGGCGCGCATCGCCGCGCTGGCGCCGGGCGATCTCGATCATGTGTTCTTCTGCAATTCCGGTTCGGAGGCCGCCGACACGGCGCTGAAGATCGCGCTCGCCTATCACAACGTCACCGGCAACGCCTCGCGGCAGCGGCTGATCGGGCGCGAGCGCGGTTATCACGGCGTCGGCTTCGGCGGCATCACGGTCGGCGGCATGGTCAACAACCGCAAATTCTTCGGCACGCTGCTCGCCGGCGCCGACCATCTGCCCGCCACCTATGACCGCGAGCGCCAGGCCTTCACCAAGGGCGAGCCGGAATATGGCGTCCACTTCGCCGACGAGTTGGAGAAACTGGTCGCCCTGCACGACGCCTCGACCTTCGCCGCCGTGATCGTCGAGCCGATGGCCGGCTCGACCGGCGTCCTGCCGGCGCCGAAAGGCTATCTGAAGCGCCTGCGCGAAATCTGCGACAAATACGGCATCCTGCTGGTGTTCGACGAGGTCATCACCGGCTTCGGCCGCATGGGCTTCCCCTTCGCCGCCGAGCGTTACGGCGTGATCCCCGACATGATCACCTTCGCCAAGGGCGTCACGTCAGGCACGGTGCCGATGGGCGGCGTGATCGTGCGCAAGCACATCCACGACGCCTTCATGAAAGGCCCCGACCACGCGATCGAATTGTTCCACGGCTACACCTATTCCGGCCACCCGCTCGCCTGCGCCGCGGCGCTCGCCACGCTCGACGTCTATCGCGACGAAAACCTGTTCGAGCGGGTGCGGACGCTGGAGCCGAAGTGGTGCGACGCGCTGATGAGCCTGAAAGGGCTGCCCCATGTGGTCGACATCCGCTGCGTCGGCCTCACCGGCGCGATCGACCTCGCCCCGATCGCCGGCTCGCCGACGCTGCGCGGCTACAAGCTGCTGGAGCATTCCTTCCACGAGGAAGGGATCATGCTGCGCCTCAGCGGCGACACGATCGAACTGACCCCGCCGTTCATCGTCAGCGAGGCCCAGATCGGCGAGATCGTCGACAAGGTCGCAAGCTCGATCAAGGCGGTGGCGTAAGGCGTCAGCCGAGCCAGCGCAGCAGATATTTGAGGCCGACCGCGCCGGGGGCGAGCGTCAGGAACGCCCAGGCCAGCGCGGAGGCCCAGTTCGCGAGCTGAAACGGCGCCGCCGGCATCTGCGCGATCCCGGCGGCGAGCGGCACGGCGGCGCGCAGCGGGCCGAAGAATTTGGCTGTGAACACCCCGATCGCGCCCCATTTCGCGAAAAAGGCGTGGCCGCGCGGCAGCAAGCCGGGATAGCGCGACAGCGGCCAGAGGCGGCCGATCGGCTCGTGAAAAATGTAACCGAGCCAATAGGAAAGCCAATCCCCCAGCCCGGCGCCGAGCACCGCCGCGAGCCAGATCGGCCAGAAATCGAGCCCGCCGGCGCCGATCAGCGCGCCGATGCCCCACAGCATCACGGTGGCGGGAAACAACAGCGACACGAAGGCGAGCGACTCGCCGAAGGCGAGCGCGAACACGATCGGCGCCGCCGACGGCTTGTGCAATTTCACGAAAGCGACGACCGTGTCGGCGATGTCGGCCATCGTCATGGGCTTTTCGCTCCGGGTTTCAGCGCAGGACGTGTGTCATGGCCGCGCCGCGGCGCGCAATGGGAGATGTCGGGCGATGACGGAAGCCGGACCGGGTGCGGAGCGCGGCCTCGACCGGGCGCTGACCCTGGGGCCGCTCATTCTCTACGGGCTGGGAATCATCGTCGGGGCTGGCGTCTACGTAGCGCTCAGCGCGGTGATGCGGCGGGCGGGCGAGGCGGCGCCGCTTTCCTTCCTGCTCGCCGGCGTCTCGGCGGCGCTGACCGGCTTGTGCTACGCGGAACTGGCGGCGCGTTTCCCCGAGGCGTCCGGGGCGGCGGCGTTCGTCCGACACGGATTCCGCTCCGATCTCGTCAGCGGCGCGGTGGCGCTGGCGATCACCGCGGCGACCGGCGTCGCCGCCGCCTCGATCGCGCATGGCGCGGCGATGTATCTGCGGCCGTTCGAGGCGCTCGATCCGACGCTCGTCACCGCCCTCGTCATTGCGGTCAACACCGCCATCGCGATCTACGGCGTGAAGGCCAGCGTCGGCCTCGCCGCGGCGATCGGGGCGCTGGAAATCGTCGGGCTGCTCGCGGTCATCGTCGCGGGGCTGCATCTGGCTCCGGACTACGGGATGGAGCAGGTCTTTCCGGCGAAGATCGCGGGCTGGCTGGGGGTGTTCGCCGGCGCCTTCACCGCCTTTTTCGCCTTCATCGGCTTTGAAACGCTGGTCAATCTGGCCGAGGAGGTGAAAGACCCGACCCGCACCGTGCCACGCGGCGTCATCGGCGCCATCGCGGCCAGCACGGCGCTCTATGTCATGGTGGCGCTTGCGGTCGTTCTGTCGGACAAGGCGGGCGCCAACCCGCTGCTCGGCCTGTTCCAGGGCCGGGTGGCGTTGACGTTCGCCACGGTCGGTTTCGTCTCCATCGCCAACGGCGTGCTGGTCGAAATCCTCATGCTGTCGCGCCTGTTCTACGGCATGGCGCGCGCTGGCCGGTTGCCGCGGGCGTTGGGCCGCATCAACGGCGTCACCCGCACCCCTGTCATCGCGACGCTCGCGGCCGGGGCGATCATCCTCGCCGTCGCGCTGCTCGCGCCATTCGAGCGCCTGCTGGCGGCGGCCAACGCGCTCACGCTCAGCATATTCCTTGTCGTCGATGCGGCGCTGCTGCTGGTCAAACGCCGCGCCGACGCGCCGACGCCGGCGTTTTGCGCGCCAGGCTGGGTTCCGCCCGCGGCGATCCTGGCGACGCTGGCCCTGCTGCTGGCCGGCGCGGCGGGATAAGGCGCATCCTTGGCGCCGGCCGCGCCGGCGCCCATATCTCGCTCATGCTTGACGAACTCTCCTTCACCCTCGACGCCGAGGCCGAGTCGCACGGCCCCGGCGCGCCCTCCGGCGACGACGAGGCGCTCGACGCCTATTCCCGCGCCATCACCCGCGCGGTGGATATCGTCGGCCCCAGCGTGGTGCGCGTCGATGTGCGCGGCGGCGCCGGCTCGGGCGTCATCGTCTCGCCCGACGGGCTGGCGCTCACCAACAGCCACGTCGTCAACGGCGCGCGCAGCGTCAGCCTGACCACGCTCGACGGCCGCCAACTGACCGCCCGCGTGCTCGGCGACGATCCCGACACCGACCTGGCGCTGCTGCGCGTCGAGACGGATGTCGCGCTGCCGGCCGCCAAGCTCGGCGATTCCGCGAAACTCAAGCGCGGCCAGATCGCCATAGCCATCGGCAATCCGCTCGGCTTCGACGCCACGGTGACGGCGGGCGTGGTCTCCGCGCTCGGGCGCAGCCTGCGCGCCAAATCCGGCCGCCGCATCGAGGACGTGGTGCAGACCGACGCCGCGCTCAATCCCGGCAATTCCGGTGGGCCGCTGGTGTCGTCGGCCGGCGAGGTGATCGGGGTTAACACCGCCATCATCATGGGCGCGCAGGGCATCTGCTTCGCCGTCGCCGCCAACACCGCCCATGTCGTGGCCGGCGAGATCGCCCGCCACGGCCGGGTGCGGCGCGCCTATATCGGCGTCGCGGCGGCGACGACGGCGATTCCGCGCCGCATCGCGCTGGCGCAGGGGTTGACGCAGGCGCATGCGGCGCAACTGGTCGAGATCGATCAGGCCGGGCCGGCGGCGCAGGCGGGGCTGTTGACCGGCGATCTCGTCATCGCGCTCGACGGCAAACCGGTGAGCGACGTCGCCGACCTGTTGCGCGCGCTCGACGCGGAGAAGATCAACCGCGCCGTCAGCATCGATTTCCTGCGCCGTTCGCAGCGGCTGCGACTATGGATCGGCCCGACCGAGCGGCGGGCGGCTTAACGGCGCGGCGCCAGCAGCGGCCCCGGCAACGCCGCTTCCGCCTCCGCGCGCAACGCCTGCGCATGGTGCGCGATGAAGCGGCTCGCCGCGATCGCTCCGATCACGGCGGCGATCAGCGCGGCGATACCGATCGGCCGGGCGTAGGTCTCGAACGCCCGGTCGAGAAAGAAGCCGCCGAGCCCGAAAACGCATGCCCAGACCACGCCGCCGAGCGCGTTGAAGGTCAAGAAGCGGATATATTCGAGCCGGTTCACCCCCGCCAGAAACGCGGCGAAGGTGCGCAGGATCGCGACGAAGCGGCCGAAGAACACGATCTTGCCGCCGTTACGCAGAAACAGATATTGCGCCACCTTGAGCTTGCCCTCGTCGACCGGCAGCACATGGCCGTAGCGGTAGAGCAAGGGAAAGCCGAACTCGCGGCCGACCCAATAGCCCATATTGTCGCCCAGAATCGCCGCCAGCGCCGCGCAGCCGATCACCGCCTCGATATTCAGCGTCCCCCGCCCGGCGAAGATGGCCGCCGTCACCAGCGCCGTCTCGCCCGGCAACGGCACGCCGGCGCTCTCCAGCGCCACCACGACGAAAACGGCGAAATAGCCGTATTGCGCAATCGCGTGATGCAGGAAATCGAACATCGGCGGGTCAGCGCGACCCGCGTTGCGTAAGCCGGCGCGCATTGGCGCGCACGGTGCGTCGCGCCGGCCCCGCCGCCGCCTCGACGACGTCCACCAGCGCGTGCGAGACCTGCCGCGGCGTGGCGCCGCCGCGCAAGGCCGAGGCGAACAGGAACGCGCCCCAGGCCAGCGAGGCGTGGAAAGCGCCCTCACAGGCGGCCGCGATCTTTTCCTCCACCATCCGCGCCGCCTCGCGCGCGTTGTCGCCGCTGGGAAGCAGCAGACCCGGCGCGCGGGCGGCGATGGTGACCGCGGCGTCGACCCCGGATTGCGCGGACAGATTGGCGAAACGCGAAACGCGGCGCGAAAGCGAGCTCATTCAAACTTCTCCGAATTCATGGCACTATCCGCCGCAACCGCCGCCGCGCGCAACTGGTCATTTGTCGCGCGGACAAAGACACAAAGCAGGTTGCGGGATCGATCGCGCTGGTTTGAACCAAAGCCATCGCCGCGACGATGCAATAACAGCGTCGCGGCGCCTATTTGCGTTTGGATGGTGACGAGTGCGGCGAAATCATGCCATAATGCAGCGTGCAGGACTTCCCAATGCTTGAAACCGCATCAAAGGCGTCTGGTTCGGGAACCCGGATGGAAAACAGGACCTTAGCCAAGGTTCCGCTGTTCGCCGCGCTGCCGGCCGAGGAAATCCACGCGCTCGACGCGCGCTGCCTGTGGCGGCGGGTCGGCGGCGGCGAATGGGTGATCGACTATCAGGCGGAAAGCGCCGACGTCTATTTCGTTTTCAGCGGGTTGGCGCGGGTGGTGATCGTCAGCGCCGGGCGCGAAATGATCCTGCGCGACATCCGCGAGGGCGAGTATTTCGGCCATTATTCGGCGATCGACGGCAAACCCAGATCGGCCGCGATCGTCGCAGTGACCGATTCCGTGGTCGCGCGCATGTCGGCGGCGGTGCTGTGGGATGCGATCCATCGTTACCCCTCGGTGCGCGAAATGGTGCTGAAAGACCTGGTCGGCGATATCCGCACCGCCAATCAGCGGGCGCACGAACAGGCGAATTTCGATGTGAAGAAAAGGCTGTGCGCCGAACTCATCCGCCTGTCGCGCTCGACCGGCGAGGGCCGCGTGGTGGTGTCGCCGCCGCCCACTCACGCGGAATTCGCGGCGCGCATCAGCACGCACCGCGAAGCGGTCACGAAAACTTTATCCGCGCTTGAACGCGAGGGGATGATCTCGCGCAGCCCGTCCGCCATCGTCCTGGCCGATGCGGCGCAACTTCGCCGCATCCTGGCTGCCGACACCTGATCGTTTCGTTCACGCGGCGCGTCGCAGCGCCGTCGAGAATTGCGTCAGATCGGCTTCCAGCGCCTGCATCACCTCTTCACGCCAGCCTTCGCGCGGCGCGGCGGCGGGATCCTGCGCCGAGCGGCGACGGCTGCCGGCCACGCCCGCCGCCACGAAGGCGCCGGAGGCCAGCGCCAACGCGCCGAGCGTGATGATCACGTCGAAATCGAAATAGCGTTGCGCCATGACTTTCGCCATTTGCGGCCGCGCCAGGGCCGCGCGGGCGGAAACGCCGCCAACCGCCTCGTGTCCCTGCACGAAATCGGCTTTGACGATCAACGAATGGGCGGCCGGGCCAAGCGCTTTCGAATCGGACATCGCCGCGAGAGCGGGCGAGGCGGCGACGGACGCAAACACCACAAGGGCGCCAAGGGCGGAGGACACGTTCATTGCCGACTCCCATCGCTTGGAGCGTTCTTTTCCACAGAACGCTTCCATTGAACACAGATTAACACTTCGTTTACTTCTTGACTGTGGCAAAACTCACACGCCACAAAGCCGGAGCGTCACGATTTCGTGAGCCATCCCGGAGCTTCAAAACGAGCGCAAAGCTCCAGCCTCGCCCCTCGTTTCCCACACCCACTCAACGCGCTGTTACGGTCTGGGTTCCGCTCGAAAGCGGAATTTCGCCCGACGCCGCGAAGCCGGCTTCAGGCGGCGCGGCGGTAGGGCGGCGCGAATTCGGCGAGATCGGCTTGCATGGCCTGGAACACCGACTCGTGTCCGTCGCCCTCGCTTTCGCCCGGCGGCGTCGCGTTGACGCGGGCGCGGCCCGCCCTCAACGCCGCCAGCGCGCCGCCCGCCAGCGCCAGCGCGCCGATGGTGACCAGCGCGTTGAAATCAAAATAGTCGCGCGCCGCCCGCGCGGTTTCGGCGTCGAAGCGGTCGAACCGCGACGGCCGGCCGGCAATCATCGCCGCGCCGAGCGAGAAATCGGCGGCCGGTTTCAGCTCCGTCAGGCTCGCCGCGGTGAGGGCGTGAGCGGGGGCGGCAGCGACCGGCGCGAGCGCGAGACTGGCGAGCAGGACGGCGGCGCGGAAGGCGTTCATGGCGAACTCTCCAAACACTCGGCTTCGATCTGGCGAAGCCCTTTGCTGGAGTCGATGTTTAACGGGCCGTTAAGGAATCCGCTGTGGGAATTGTCACAAGCCGAATCGCGCTCAGCGCCGCAGGCCGGAAAGCCATTTCGCCACCGCGCTCACGTTGTCGAAGCCAAGCGTCACCGGCAGCGTGCGCACCTCCTCGGCGAATTCGGCCGGCAGCCGCACGAGATCCTTCTCTGTGCACACCAGCGTCAGCCCGCGCCGCGCCGCGCGCGCCAGCAGCCGCTCGATCTCGCGCGGGCGAAACAGCCAATGATCGGGAAAAACCGCCGTCTCCGCCACCTGCGCGCCGATCTCCTTCAGCGTGGCGAAGAATTTTTGCGGATTGGCGATGCCGGCGAAGGCCAGCACCGGCCGGCCGATCAGTTGCGAGGCGGCGATCGCGTCCGCCTTCAGGTTGGCGCGGAACACCGGCTTTGGCGGCTCGCGCGCGCTGAGGCTCGCCGCCGTCTCGGCGTCGCCGCCGATCATCGCCAGCGCGTCGACGAACCGCCATTGCGCGCTCACCGGCGCGCGCAGCGGCCCGGCCGGCAGGCACAGCCCGTTGCCGAACGGCGCCTCGCCGTCGACCGCCGCGATCGTCAGCGTTTTCTGCAGCGCCGGATTTTGCAGGCCGTCGTCCATCACCAGCACGCTGGCGCCGTCCTCGACGGCGAGCCGCGCCGAGGCGACGCGGTCGCGGCCGACGAAACAGGGCGCGACACGGGCGAGCAGCAGCGGTTCGTCGCCGACCCGGCGCGCATTGTCGACGCCCGGCGCCACGCGCACGCTCTCCGCCCGCGCCTCGCCGCCATAGCCGCGCGACAGAAACGCCGGCCGCTCGCCGGCGGCGCGCAAAAGCCGCGCCAGCGCGATCGCGGTCGGCGTCTTGCCGGCGCCGCCGACGACGAAATTGCCGACGCACAGCACGGG
>JAGWRL010000264.1 GCA_028876585.1 Pseudomonadota bacterium
CCCGGCCCGCGCCGCGCTGGCCCGCGCGCCTGCTCGCCGGCCTCGTGTTGTTCGCCGGGCTTGTCGGCGTCGCCGGCGGCCCCGACGACCCGCGCGAGGCGCTGCTGGAGCGCGCCGGCCCCGCCTTGCGCACGGCGACCGCCTTCGCCGACATGCGGCTGGATTTCACCTCCGACGATCCGCGCGCCGTCGCCGCCTGGCTCGCGCCGCGTTTTGCGCGCATCGAGCCCAAGCGCCTGGGGCCGCCGGGATGGTCGCTGCTGGGCGTGCGCATCGTCGCCGGCGTCGATTCCTCCGCCGCGCTTGTGCTGTACGAGGACGCGCTCGGCGGCAAGGCGGGCCTGCTGCTGGAGCCGACCGACGCCCTGCCCGATCTGCCTGAGTTGGGCGGCCGCGACGCCGACATGACCGTGATCGCCGGCGCGGCGGACGGCTTCGCCTATGCCGCCGTGGGGCCGAACCGCTCCGGCGTCGGCGCGCTGGTTCCCGTCCGGCCCGAGGATTAGCCGCCGCCGAATTTCGCCGCGACGTCGCGGGCGATCCGCTCCGATTCGTCGAGATAGGTCGAAATCGTCGAGCGCGCGTTCGAGGTGCAGACGCGATAGGTCAGCCGATAACCGTCGAAGCCGCGATTGAACGCGCCGGCGAGCAGGTCCTTGGCCTCCTGCGGCCGTGGGTCGGCGGCGATCAGCTTGCCGATCCGGTCGCGAAACGCCGCCCCGTCGCCGTCGTGGCAGAGATCGCGCAGATAGGCCAGCGCGCCCATCAATTCGGCCAGCCGCAGCAGATCGGCCTCGTAGGGCTGCGCCTCGGGCCGGGTCGGGGCGGGGGTGGGCGCCGGCGGCTTGGGCGCGGCCGGCGCGCTTTGTGCGAGCGCGAACACCAGCGCCAGGGCGAGCGGGCTCATAGGCCGAGGAGATCGGCGGCGCGGCCGAGCAGCGCCGGCAGTTCCGGCGTGGTCGGGCGATCGCCCAGATGACGCGGATCGGCCCAGGCGATGGCGTCGACCTCGTCGCTCGTATGCGGCTCGCCTTCGCGCCAGCGCGCCGCCAGAACGACGATCAGGTAATGCGAGCGCACGCGCCCGCCCTCGCGCGCGATCGGCTGCACGTGGCCGACGAAGCCGGCGAATTCGACCTCGCAGCCGACCTCCTCGCGCAGTTCGCGCGCGGCGGCGGCCTCCAGCGTCTCGCCGACCTCGACCACGCCGCCGGGCAGCGAAAACGCGCCCGCCCACGGCGCCCGCGCCCGGCGCGCCAGCAAAACGCGGCCGTCGCGGAACACCGCCGTCGACACCGCGACGATCGGCCGCGCGGGAAACAGCCGGTCGCTCGGCTCGCTCAAGGATAGAGCCGCTGCCGGGCCCAGCCCGCCCCCTCGCGGGTGAAGCGGATGCGGTCGTGCAGCCGCGATTGCCCGTCGGCCCACAATTCGACCTCGCTCGCGGTCAGCCGGTAGCCGCCCCAATATTCGGGCCGCGGCACTTCGCCGGCGAATCGCTGCGCGAATTCGGCGGCGCGGCGTTCGAGCGCGGCGCGCGAATCGAGCGGCCGCGACTGCTGGCTCGCCCAGGCGCCGAGTTGCGACGCGCGCGCCCGCGAGTGGAAATAGGCGTCCGCCTCGGCGCCGCCGAACCGCGTCACCGGCCCGCGAAAGCGCGCCTGCAAGCGCAGCGATTTCCAGTGGAACAGCGCCGCCGCCTTCGGCTGCGCTTCAAGCTGGCGCCCCTTGGCGCTCTCCCAGTTGGTGTAAAACAGCAGCGCCCCCGATTCGACGCCCTTGCACAGCACCATTCGCACGTCCGGCATGCCGCTGGAATCGACGGTGGCGAGCGACATCGCCTCGGGATCGTTGATCTCGTGCTCCCGCGCGGCCTCGAACCATTGCGAAAACAGCGCAAACGGATCTTCGCAGGCGTCGAGGTTACCTGGAGTTAAGGCGGATGGGTTCAAGATCGGGTTCTCTGGGAGATGGGTTTCGCCTTGCAAATCATAAAGGCTTCTACGTCGCGACGCGAGGGGGTCTCGCTGTCGGTCACGCTCGTATTGCTGACCGCGCTGTCGGGCTGCTCGATGTCGATTCCCGGCCTGATCGACCGCACCCCGACCGGCGCGATCAAATCGCCGAGCTATCCGTTCGCCAGCGAGGACTGGTCGAAGGCCGAGCCGGCGCTGCTCGCCGTCATCCGCGCCGACGCCGCCGACGATCCCGCGCAATGGAGCAACGAGGACAGCGGCCATAAGGGCTCGGTGGCGGCGGTCGGCGCGCGCTTCAACAAGGGCGGCGCCGCCTGCCGCGCCTTCGTGGCGCGGATCGCCGAGGACGGCGAGGTCCGCGCCGTGCAGGGCGACGCCTGTGAAAAGGCCGGCGCGGTGACGATCTCCGGCGGCGCGCCGTTCCGGGGGGTGTGACCCCGGCCGTCGGTCCGATCTTGCGCGTGCGCCCCGCTCAACCCACATATTGTAAAATTGTCGCGCGCCGCTCAGGCGGGCGCGGGGAGTTCGGGGCTTAGAATGCGCGATCCCTATTCGGTTCTCGGGCTGGCGAAGACCGCCAGCGCCGCAGAGATCAAGTCGGCTTTCCGGAAGCTGGCGAAGAAATATCATCCGGACCAGAGCAAGGAGGCCAAGGCGAAAGAGCGTTTCGCCGAGGTCGGCCAGGCCTATGAGATTCTCGGCGACGAGAAGAAGCGCGCCGCGTTCGACCGCGGCGAGATCGACGCCGAGGGCAAGCCGCGCGCGCCGCAGTTCGAGGGTTTTGGCGCCGGCGGGGCGGGCGGCGGCGGTTTCCGCAATTTCCACTTCGATTTCGGCGCCGGCGATCCCAACGCCGGGCGCAACTTCGACCCCGACATTTTCGCCGAAATGTTCGGCGGCGGCATGCGCAGCCGCGCCCGCCCGCCGGCGCGCGGCGAGGACGTCGCGGTTTCGGTCACCGTGCCGCTGGCGCAGGTGGCGAGCGGCGGCGAGGTGCGCGTCAGCCTGCCGACGGGAAAGACGCTCGACGTCGCCGTGCCGGTCGGCTTCGAGGACGGCAAGACGATCCGCCTGCGCGGCCAGGGCGAACCCGGCCAGCGCAACGGCCCGCCCGGCGACGCGCTGGTCACGCTGCGCTTCGCGCCGCATCCGCTGTTCAAGGTGGAGGGGCGTGATTTGCGGCTCGATCTGCCGATCACGCTCTACGAGGCGGTGCTGGGGGCCAAGGTGCGGGCGCCGACCCTGTCCGGCGCGGTGGAAATCTCGGTGGCGGCGGGGACGAGCAGCGGTCGGGTGCTGCGGTTGCGCGGCAAGGGCCTGCCCGGCGCGGGCGACGCGGCGCCCGGCGATCTCATGGTGACGCTGCGAATCGCGCTGCCGCCGCAGGAGGACAAGGCGCTCGCCGAGCTGATGCGCCAGTGGCGCGACGAAAAGCCCTACGATCCGCGCCAGGGGCTAAACGCGTAAGGGCGTTATGAAAGCGCCGCCGCGAGCTTCGCGGCGGCGTTTTGCATGATCACATATTTTGCATCATGTGGTGATGACGCATGTGGTGCATGTGATGACGATGCATGTGATGCATGTGATGGCGATGCATGTGATGCATGTGGTGGTGGTGGCGCATGTGGTGGTGATGGTGCGTCGCGGCCGAGGCGGCGAGGGGCGTGAAGGCGAGGGCGAGGCTGGCGATGGCCACGGCGGCGAAGGTCTTGATCATGTTCGGCTCCATTCCTTGCGACGACCGGGAATGCAGCCGGTTCGCCCCGCCTTTGTCGCAGCGTCAATGTGAACGGCGTCTGAATTGAAACTTAACATCCGTTCAGTCTTCTTGGCGTTACTTGCCTTGCCATCGCCGCAATCTCACTAAACCCGAACAGGGCTAAGCGCCCGTTTCACGATTTCGCCCTCATTCAGCCTCCGTTCACGTTGGCGCCGGTCTAGTGAGCCTCGACGAATTGCCGGCATAGAATCGGCGACGGCGATCGGGGGCGTTGTTCCGCGGCTGGGGCCGCAGGTTTTTGCTCGTCCAATCGCGTCGCGGACTCCGCGCCGGCCTAGAGGACGAAGCCTGTGTCGATCGCCAACACCCGCCCCGAAACGCTCGTCAGGGACGCCGAATCGCTCGCCGCCCTGCCATTCGCGCGGGCCTCGAAACTGCCGCTCTCGATCCTGTCCGACGGCGACATGCTGCGCTGGCGCTATGGCGAGCGGCTCGAAGACGTGATCGAGGACGCCTGCCGCCGCCACGCAACCCAAGTCGCCGTCTCGCTCGACGGGCTCGACATCACCTTCGCCGAACTCGACGCCCGCGCCAACCAGATGGCGCGCCATTTCCGTGAGCTAGGCGTCGGCGCGGGCGACCGCGTCGCCGTGCTGCTCGACCGCGGCCTCGATTGCTACGTCACCCTGTTCGGCCTGTTGAAGGCGCGCGCGGCTTACGTGCCGCTCGACGCCAACCATCCCGCCGACCGGCTCGCCTATATCCTTGAGGATTCGCGCGCCAAATTCGCCGTCACCAACCAGCGTTTCGCCGACCGTTTCCCCGCCGATCTCGCCCTCGTCGTGCTCGACCGGGCGCGCTACGAGATCGCCGATCAGTCCGACGAGCCGCTGAAGGACGAGGAGCGCGGCGCCGGCGCCGAGCAGCTTTGCTACGCGCTCTACACCTCCGGCACCACCGGCCGGCCGAAGGGCGTCGCGGTGGCGCATCCCTCGATCTGCAATTTCGTGCGCGTGGCGGCGGAGACCTACGGCTTCGGCGTCGGCGACCGCGTCTATCAGGGCATGTCGATCGCCTTCGATTTCTCGATCGAGGAGCTTTGGGTTCCCCTCGTCGCCGGCGCGACGCTGGTGCCCAACGCCGCCGAGAGCAGCCTGTTCGGCGAGGAGCTGGCGGATTTCCTGCAAGCGCGCGCGATCACCTGCTTCTGCTGCGTGCCGACGCTGCTGGCCTC
>JAGWRL010000265.1 GCA_028876585.1 Pseudomonadota bacterium
CAAAGCGGCGCGCATCGAAATCGGGTTGGCGTTGTAGCTTTCGTCAATCAAGGTCAGCGGCCCCAGCGGCGTCGCCAGCGTGAACCGCTCGCCGCGCCCCTTGGCGGGCGCGAAGGCGGCGAGCGCCTCGGCGCAGGCGCGCAACGGCGCGCCCAGCGCATGCAGCGCCAGCAGCACGCCGACCGCATTCTCCGCCATGTGGCGCCCTGGCGCGCCGAGCGTGAAATCGATGCGCTCGCCGCCGATCTCGGCGGCGACGCGCGAACCTTCGCACGAGAGCAACCGCGCCTCGCCGCCGGGGCTTGAACCAAAGCTCAGCACGCGCGAGCGCGCGGCCTCCACGAGGCGGGCGAATTGCGGCGCGTCGCGGTTGAGCACCGCCGCGCCGCCCGGCTCGATGCCTGAAAAGATCTCGGCCTTGGCGTCAGCTATCCGCTCCAACGATCCGAAATGTTCGAGATGCACCGGGCCGATGGTGGTGACGAGCGCGACATGCGGGCGCACCAGACCCACCAGCGGCGTGATCTCGCCCGCATGGTTCATGCCGATCTCGAACACGCCGTATTCGGCCTCGGCCGGCAGCCGCGCCAGCGTCAGCGGCACGCCCCAATGATTGTTGAACGAGGCGGCGGAAGCGTGCGTCGGGGCGAGCGCCGACAGCGCCGTGCGCGCCATCTCCTTGGCGCTGGTCTTGCCGACCGAGCCGGTGATGGCGAGGATGCGCGCGGGACTGCGCGCGCGCGCGGCGCCGCCCAATCGCTCCAACCCGCGCAACGCATCGTCAACCAGGAATTGCGGCCCGGCGACATCCTGCGCGCGCGAGACCAGCGCGGCTGAGGCGCCGGCGGCGAAGGCGCGCGCGACGTGATCGTGGCCGTCATGCGTGTCGCCCTTGATGGCGACGAACAGATCGCCATGTTGCAGCGTGCGGGTGTCGATCGAGACGCCGGTCGCGGGTTGGCGCAGCGCGACGCTCGGCGCGCCCAGGGTTTGCGTGAGTTCTTGCGGGGTCCAGAGGGGGCGGGTCATAGGGTCTCCAGCGCCGCGCGCGCCTCGTCGGCGTCGGAAAACGGCAGCACGCGATCGCCCACGATCTGGCCGGTTTCGTGGCCTTTGCCGGCGATCACCAGCGCGTCGCCCGGCCGCAGCAGGCCGATTGCGGCGCGGATCGCTTCCGCCCGGTCGCCGATCTCGCGCGCATCCGGCGCGGCGGCGAGGATGGCGGCGCGGATCGCGGCCGGGTCTTCCGAGCGCGGATTGTCGTCGGTGACGATGACGACATCGGCCGCGCGCGCCGCGATTTCGCCCATCAGCGGACGCTTGCCGGCGTCGCGGTCGCCGCCGCAACCAAACACCAGGATCAACCGGCCGCTGACGAACGGGCGCAGCGCGGCGAGCGCCTTCTCCAACGCGTCGGGCTTGTGGGCGTAATCGACGAACACTTGCGCGCCGATCCGCTCCAATCGACCGGGGGCGCCCTCCAACTTCGCCAGCGCGGCGAATACGGGCGCGGGCGGCGAGCCGGAGGCGATGCAGAGGCCGGCGGCGACCAGCGCGTTGGAGACCTGGAAATCGCCGGGCAGCGGCAGCAGCACTTCGTAGGCGACGCCCGCGTGGCGCAGCGCGAGGCGGGTCGAGAAGCCCTCGCGCGCGGCCGCGGCAAGTTGGATCGCCTCGCCCTTCGCGCCCACGGTGAACGGCGTTCGCCCCGCCGCGCGGACCGCATCAATCACCCGCGCGGACGCCTCGCTATCGGCGTCGATCACGGCCGGGCGGCCCACCGGCAGCAATTCGCGCAGCAGGCGCAATTTGGCGGCGAGGTAATCGTCCTCGCTGGCGTGATAATCCATGTGGTCGCGCGACAGATTGGTGAAACCGGCCGCGTCTGGGGTGACGCCGTCGAGCCGCTTCTGGTCGAGCCCGTGCGAGGACGCCTCCATCGCCAGATGGGTGACGCCGGCCTGAGCCAGCCGCGCCAGCGTCTGGTGCAGCGTGATCGGGTCGGGCGTGGTGAGCGAGCCATAGACCGTGACCGGCCGCGAGACGATTCCGATGGTGCCGAGCGAGGCGGCCTCTTCGCCCAACGCTTGCCAGATCTGGCGCACGAAGGCGGCGACCGAGGTCTTGCCGCTGGTGCCGGTGACGGCGACGATGGTCGTGGGGCGTTCGGGATAGAACGCGGACGCCGCGCGCGACAAGGCGAGCCGCGCGTCGGCGACCTGCGCGAACACGGCGCCGCCGAGGTCGGCTGGCCGGCGCTCGGCGACGATCGCGCGCGCGCCGCGCGCCAGCGCCTGCGCGACATGGGCGAGGCCGTCGTCCTTGACGCCGGCGAGCGCGAAGAAGGCGTCGCCCGGCGCGACCTTGCGGCTGTCGGAGGCGAGCCCGGAGACGGGCGTATCGAAGCCGGGCGTTCCGAGGAGTTCGCTCAAGGTCCTCACGCGCTCATTCCTTGCCGATCTTGTCGGCGTCGGCGCCGTAGCCGAGGCGGGCGATCAGCGGGAACGGATGCGTCGGCGGCGGCCCCGGCGGGCGGCCTTCGAGCGGTTCGACGCGGCGGATCAGCGCGCCGGTGACGCGGCCGGCGTTATAGGCGGAGGTGTGATAGCCGTAATCGCCGGGCGCGGCCTCCGGTTGATCGTAGATCACCAGATAGAGATATTTGGGCTTGTCGGCCGGCGTGATCGCCATAAAGGTGTTGAACACCTTGTCGTTGGAATAGCGGTGGCCGATGATCTTCTGCGCCGTGCCGGTCTTGCCGCCGACGTAATAGCCGTCGATGTTGGCGAAACTGGCTGAGCCGTGCGTCGCGTTGGCGCGCATCAGATAACGCATCGATTCCGAGGTCTGCTCGCTGACGACCTGTTGCGAATTGGCCATCGCCATCGCCTCGTCGCGCTTCAGGAACGTCGGCTTCATCAGATGGCCGCCGTTGACCAGCGCGGCCACGCCCATCAGCGCCTGCAACGGCGCGACGTTGAGGCCCTGACCGAACGCGATGGTCATGGTGTTGAGTTCGCCCCAATGTTTGGGGATCTGCGGCATGGCGCTCTCGGGCAATTCGGTCTTCAGCCGGTCGAGCTGGCCCATCTTGCGCAGGAACGCCTGATGACCGGGGACGCCAACCATCAGCGCCATGCGCGCGGTGCCGATGTTGGAGGAATGGGTGAACACTTCCGGCACGCTGAGGATGCGGTGCGTGGCGTGGAAATCGTGGATGGTGAAGCGCCCGGAGCGTAAGGATTCGCGCGCGTCGACATGCGAGCCGAGATTGACCTTGCCCGAATCGAGCGCCATTGCGATGGTCAGCGCCTTGAACGTCGAACCCATCTCGTAGGTGCCGACGTTGATGCGGTTGATCTTGGGCCAGTTGACCTGTTTGGTCATGTCGGGCGGATCGTTGGGGTCGAAATCGGGCAGCGATTCGAGCGCGATCACTTCGCCGGTGTTGACGTCGAGAATGGCGCCGGCCGCAGCCTTCGCCTTGAACCGCTCCATGCCGGCGACGAGTTCGTCGCGCAGCGCGTGCTCGGCCTTGAGATCGAGCGACAGGCGGACCGGCTTCAGCGCCGCCGGATCGAGCACGAAGCCCGGCACGTGCGGATCGGTCAGGCCCTGCATGTCGAGATATTTCTCCATCCCGGCGATGCCGATATTGTCCTTGTCGACGAAGCCGAGCACATGCGCGCCTAGCGGGCCGTTGGGATAGATGCGCTTGTTTTCCGGCCAGAAGCCGATGCCGGGCAGCCCGAGATGGTAGATCTCGTTCTGCTCCTTGGCGGTGATCTGGCGCTTGATCCAGACAAAGCCCTTCTTCGAGCTGAAGCGCTCGCGCAATTCGCGCGCGTCGACGTCGGGCAGCACGGCGGTGATGAGTTCGACCGCTTCGTCCTTGTCGATCAGGTTGCGCGGTTCGGCGAACACCGACATGGTCTTGACGTCGGTGGCGAGAATGTCGCCGTTGCGGTCGACGAGATCGGGGCGCGCGCCGGCGGCGGCCTGATCGGCGGCGGCTTTCAGCGTCTGCGGTTCGCGCGACAGGCCGAGATGCACCAGCTTCGCGCCGATGCCGAGATAGGCAAGCCCCAGAATCACGATCATCTGGCGGATGCGGGTGCGGCTCTTTTCGGCCCGGGTCGAAAACACGATGCCGACGCCGGCCAGCAGGCGCTGTTTCAATCCGGGCTTCGAGCGTTCAGGTGTGGGCAGTTGCGGCGCCGTCATGACTCATCTCATCGAAGGCGAGGCGCCGGCGGCCCCGTTGGCCGGCGACGAGGTGGGGCCGAGGCCGAGCGATTCGAGCTTGCGGCCGATCGAATCGACCTGCGCGTTCTTCTCCGGAATTTCCTCGGGCTTGACGATCTGGTTGAGCGCGAGCGGCTGGGTGGCGAGCAGCTTGTCGGCGAGCTGCTGAATCCGGTCGGGCCGGGCGAGATGCTCGTATTCGGCGTGCAGCACGCCGATCTCGTCCTGCGTCTTGCGGATCTGGTGACGCAGCTTGGCGATCTGCTCGGATTCGAGAATCGTCTCGTATTTGATGCGATAGACATAGCCGGCCGAGCCGAGCAGCGCGGCGATGGCGATGAGATGGAGCAATCGCCACATCAGCGCCTCCCCAGCGCATAGAGGCCGGCGAAACCGGCGGCGGCGAGATCGTCGGCGGGGTCGAACGCCGGCGCGTCGAGCCGCTCGGCGAAACGCAGCTTGGCCGAGCGGGCGCGCGGGTTGGCGGCGAGTTCCGCCTCGGCGGGCGTCGTGGGCTGGCGGCCGAGGCTCAAAAAGCTGGCGCGCGGCGGAACCGGCTCGCCCGGCAGCAGGCGCGACACGGCGCGGCCCCGGCTCGAACGGCGGGCGAGGAATTGCTTGACGATGCGATCCTCCAGCGAATGAAACGTCACCACGGCGAGCCGGCCGCCCGGCGCCAGCGCCCGTTCGGCGGCGGCCAGACCGCGCAGCAATTGCCCGAGTTCGTCGTTGACGGCGATCCGCAGCGCCTGAAACACCCGCGTCGCGGGATGGGTGCGCTCGCCCGGCGGCGCGGGCGACAGGCGCGCGACCAGACCCGCCAGTTGCAGCGTCGAGACGAACGGCGCGGCGACGCGGTCGGCGACGATGGCGCGGGCGATGCGGCGCGCGGCGCGCTCCTCGCCGAAGTGGAAGAAGATGTCGGCGAGTTCGTCGGCGCTCGCCTCGCGCAACAGGTCGGCGGCGGTGGCGCCCCGCCCCTCCATCCGCATGTCGAGCGGGGCGTCGTAGCGCAGCGAGAAGCCGCGCTCGGGCTGGTCGATCTGCATCGACGACACCCCGATATCCAGCACCACGCCGTCGAGGCCCGTGGCGTGCTGGTCGAGATCGCCGAAGCGCGCCTCGATCAGGCGCAGCCGGTCGGGATATTGCGCCGCCAGCGCCGCGCCGCCGGCGATCGCGGTGGAATCGCGGTCGAGCGCGGTGACGCGCGCGCCGCGCGCCAGCATCGCCTTGGTATAACCGCCCGCGCCAAAAGTGGCGTCGAGATAATGGCCGCCGGCGCGGATTTGCAGCGCCTCGAGCACCTCGGCGAGCAGGACGGGAATATGGCTCACGTCCGTCTCCCCAGTTCCGCCCGCAGGGCGCGCGCGCGGCCGCGCGCCGCTTCGAGCCGGGCCGCGAAGGCTTCCGCCGCCCAGATCTGGAATTTCTCGCCCTGGCCGACGAACACCGCCTCGCCCGCCAGCCCGATTGCCGCCTTCTGGCGCTCGTTCAGCGACAGACGCCCCTCGGAATCCAGCTTGACGATCTCGCTCGCGCCAAGCAGCGCCAGCGACAGATCCTCGCGCTCGGGCGAATAGGCCGGCATCGTCGCCAGCAGGCCCTCGATCTCGCCGATCAGCCGCTGGCCGCCGCAATCCAGCGCCGGCGCATCGAGCGCCAGATGGACGAACACCCCCTCGAACCCCTCCTTCGCCAGCGCGGCGCGAAACGGCGCCGGCAACGACAGCCGGCCCTTCGCGTCGAGCGCCCGGGAGAAATGCGAGAGAAACAAACAGCCCTCCCCGGCCAAGGCGCGACGCGGCGGCGGCTCGGACGGGCGAGCCTCGCTTCAGCGTTTCATATGGGATGGCGTGGGATAACATGGGGCTATATGGGCGTCAACGAATCGGCCCCCCGCCGGCGGCGAGGGTCGCGCATTACGCCCCCATTAGGGTATGTTAAGGTTAATCGTCCGTTAGGAACGCGACGTAAGCAGGGCGGATTTTAAGCGGTCGAGGCCGCTTGTTTCGCTCAGACGGCAAAACCCGCTTTTTTGAGACGCTCATGACGTTAGCCCAATTCCACGCCTCGCTCGCCGCCGCCGAGCCGCCCGACAGCCTCGCCCCCGCGCTCGCCGCGTTGTGGCGCGACGCCAAGGGCGATTGGGACGGCGCGCACCAGCTCGCCCAGGCCGACGAAGGCGGCGACGGCGATTGGGTGCACGCCTACCTCCACCGCAAGGAGGGCGACGCCGGCAACGCCGCCTATTGGTACCGCAAGGCGGGCAAGCCGATGGCGCGGACGCCGCTGGCGCAGGAATGGGACGAGATCGCGGCCGCGTTGCTGGCGGGGCGGCCATGACGGAAACCGCCGCCTACGCGCCGCTCGGCGAGGGCGCGTTCCGCGCCAGCGCCCTGACCGGCGGGCCGTGGAGCCCCGAGCATCAGCACGCCGGGCCGCCCTCGGCGCTGATCTGCCGCGCCGTCGAGCGCGCCGCCGCGCCGCACGGGCAGACCCATATCGGCCGGCTCACCGTCAACCTGCTGCGCCCGGCGCCGATCGGCGATTGCGAAGTCGATATCCGCGCCGATCATGTCGGCCGCGGCGCCGCGCATTTTTCCGGACGGCTGACGTCGGCGGGCAAGGCAATCGCGCTGTTCACCGCGCTCGCCCAGCGCGAGGACGACCTGCCGAGGCCCGAGGGCACGCCCGGCCATCCGCCGCCCGCGCCGCCGCGGCCGCCCGAGGATTCCGCCCCCGTCAGCATGGGTTTCGCGGTCGATTTCGGCTATGCGCGGCTGGTGGAGAACCGGCTGGCGCGGGGCGAATTTTTTAGAGGCCCGAGCGTGGTGTGGTTCCGCCTCAACCATCCCCTGGTGGCCGGCGAGGACGCCAGCCCCTATCAACGCGTCGCGGTGGCCGCCGATTCCGGCAATGGAATCAGCGCGGCGCTGGACTTTTCCAAATATATGTTCGTCAATTGCGACCTGACGATCAACCTGTTCCGCCGCCCGCTGGGGGAGTGGATCTGCCTCGACGCGCGCAGCTGGATCGGCGAAAACTCCTGCGGGCTGGCCGAATCCGCGCTCTATGACGAGCACGGATTGATCGGGCGCGCGACGCGATCGAAGCCGTCATCATCCCCCGCGCGCGCGATCTCGGCGGCTTCGCCGTGCGGCGCGCGCTGCCGGCGCCGCGCCGGCAGATGGTCGGGCCGTTCATCTTTTTCGACCAGATGGGGCCGGCGGAATTCCTGACCGGACAGGGGATCGACGTGCGCCCGCACCCCCATATCGGCCTCGCCACCGTCACCTATCTCTATCGCGGCGAGTTCCAGCATCGCGACAGCCTCGGCTCCAATCAGATGATCCTGCCGGGCGCGGTCAACTGGATGGTGGCGGGGCGCGGCGTCACCCATTCCGAGCGCACCAGCGCGGCGACGCGGCTGGCGCCGCACGACGTGTTCGGGATTCAGACCTGGGTCGCGTTGCCGAAGTCGGCCGAGGAGACCGCGCCGAGCTTCGCCCATCACGGCCGCGAGGCGCTGCCGGTGCTGGAGGCGGAGGGCGCGCGGCTGCGGGTGATCCTGGGCAACGCCTATGGCGCGCGGGCGCCGGCGCAAGTGTTCACCGAGACCTTCTACGTCGATGCGGCGCTCGACCCCGGCGCGCGGCTGGCCCTGCCCGACGATCACGAGGATCGCGGCCTCTATGTCGTCGAGGGCGAGATCACGGTCGCCGGCGACGTTTTCGCGGCCGGACGGATGCTGGTGTTCCGGCCGGGCGACCGGATCGCGCTCGGCGCCGGGCCGACCGGCGCGCGGCTGCTGCTGCTCGGCGGCGCGACGATGGACGGCCCGCGCTATATCTGGTGGAACTTCGTCGCCTCGTCGCAGGAAAAGATCGAGGCGGCGAAGCAGGCCTGGCGGCGCGAGGACCGCTTGCGCTTCGAACTGCCGCCCGACGACCGCGCCGAGTTCGTCCCGGCGCCGTAGCGCTCAGCCGAACTTCGGGTCCAACTCGCCCTTCTCGTAGCGCTTGGCCATCTCGGCGACCGTGAACACGCGCTTGATCTTGCTCGCCTGCCCCGCCGTGTTGAATTCCTTGAACCGCGCCTCGACCACCTTGCGCATCGCCTCCTTGGCGGGGGTGAGGTACTTGCGCGGGTCGAACTCTTCCTTGTTTTGCATCAGCACGCGGCGCACCTGGCCTGTCATCGCCATGCGGCTGTCGGTGTCGATGTTGATCTTGCGCACGCCGTGTTTGATGCCGCGCTGGATCTCCTCGATCGGCACGCCATAGGTCTGCGGCATGCGGCCGCCGAACTCGTTGATGATGTCCTGCAAATCCTGCGGCACCGAGGACGAGCCATGCATCACCAGATGCGTGTTGGGCAGTTTCTTGTGGATCGCCTCGATCACATGCATGGCGAGGATCGCCCCGTCCGGCTTGCGCGAGAATTTATAGGCGCCGTGCGAGGTGCCCATGGCGATGGCGAGCGCGTCGACTTTGGTCTCGCGCACGAATTTCACCGCTTCATCAGGGTTGGTGAGCAACTGATCGTGGCTCAGCACGCCCTCGGCGCCGTGCCCGTCCTCCTTGTCGCCCTTGCCGGTCTCCAGCGAGCCGAGCACGCCGAGTTCGCCCTCGACCGAGACGCCGCCGAGATGGGCGATCTCGGTGACTTGCCGGGTCACGCCGACGTTGTAATCCCAGCCGGCAGGGGTCTTGCCGTCGGGCATCAACGAGCCGTCCATCATCACCGAGGTGAAGTTGGCCTGAATCGCGGAAACGCAGGTCGCCGGCCCGTTGCCGTGGTCGAGATGCACGCAGATCGGGATTTGCGGATGGATCTCGGTCAGCGCATCCATCATATGTCGCAGCATCACGTCGTTGGCGTAGGCGCGCGCGCCGCGCGAGGCCTGGATGATGACAGGCGCATCGAGCGCAGCGCTTGCCTCGCCGATGGCGAGCGCCTGCTCCATATTGTTGATGTTGAAGGCGGGCACGCCGTAATCATGCTCCGCCGCGTGGTCCAGCAATTGCCTCAGCGTGATGCGCGCCATTGGATCGACTTCCCCCTTAGCTTTATTTGGACCGCAGCGCCTCGACGCCCGGCAGAACCTTGCCTTCCATCCATTCCAGGAACGCGCCGCCCGCCGTCGAGACATAGGTCATGTCGTCGGCGACGCCGACCGCGTTGAGCGCCGACACCGTGTCGCCGCCGCCGGCCACCGCTTTCAGCTTGCCTGCTTTCGTCAACGCCGCGGCGGTCCTGGCGATCGCATTGGTCGCGGCGTCGAACGGCGGCGTCTCGAAGGCGCCGAACGGGCCGTTCCAAACCAGCGTCTTGGTTGACGCGAGCGTCTCCTCCACCGCGACCACCGACTTCGGCCCGATGTCGAGGATCATCTCATCCGCCGCGACATGATCGACATCGACGATGCGCGCATGCGTATGCGCCTTGAACTCCTTGGCGACGACGCCGTCGACCGGCAGCAGGATTTTGCAGTTGGCCGCCTTGGCCGCCGCCAGGATCGCGCGCGCGGTGTCGGCGAGATCCTTCTCGCACAGCGATTTGCCAACGGCCTTGCCTTGCGCGAACAGGAACGTGTTGGCCATGCCGCCGCCGATGATCAGGGTGTCGACGCGGTTGACCAGATTGCCGAGCAGATCGAGCTTGGTTGACACTTTTGCGCCGCCGACAATGGCCGCGACCGGGCGTTGCGGATGGCCGAGCGCCAACGTCAGCGCGTCGAGTTCGGCCTGCATTGCGCGGCCGGCGTATGCCGGCAATTTGTGCGCGACGCCCTCGGTCGAGGCGTGTGCGCGATGGGCAGCGGAGAAGGCGTCGTTGACATAGAGGTCGCCGAGCTTGGCGAGCGCCTCGACAAATGCGGGGTCGTTCTTCTCCTCGCCCTTGTGGAAGCGGGTGTTCTCCAACAGGATCACGTCGCCGTCCCGCATTCTGGCGATCGCCGCGTCGGCGACGTCGCCGACGCAGTCGGCGGCGAAGCCGACCGGGCGGCCGAGATGCTGCGCCACGGCGGCGGCCACAGGTTTAAGTGAATTCGCCTCGTCCGGCCCGCCTTTCGGGCGGCCGAAATGGGCGAGCAGGATGACTTTCGCGCCTTTGTCCGAGAGTTCGCGGATGGTGGGCAGCACGCGCTCGATGCGGGTGGCGTCGCTGACCACGCCATTTTCCATCGGCACGTTGAGATCGACGCGGGTGAGGACGCGTTTGCCCTTCACCTCGGCGGAGTCGAGGGTGCGGAACTGGCTCATGTCGGCCTCTTGCTAGCAGTGAAAAAAGGCGCGGAAGCAGCCGCGCCCTTCTTCGCCTCAGATCAGCTTCGCCATCGCCACGGCCGTATCCGCCATGCGGTTGGAGAAGCCCCATTCGTTGTCGTACCAGCTGAGGATGCGCACGAAGGTGCCGTCGATCACCTTGGTCTGGTCGAGGTGGAACACGGAGCTGTGGCTGTCGTGGTTGAAGTCGCACGACACGTTCGGCTTGTCGGTGAAGCCGAGGATGCCTTTCAGCGGGCCGTTGGCGGCGGCCTTGATCGCGGCGTTGATCTCCTCGACGCTGGTGGCGCGCTTGGCGACGAACTTGAGATCGACCACCGAGACATTGGGCGTCGGCACGCGGATCGCCGAGCCGTCGAGCTTGCCCTTCAACTCCGGCAGCACGAGGCCGACCGCCTTGGCGGCGCCGGTGGTGGTCGGAATCATCGACAGCGCCGCCGCGCGGCCGCGATAAAGGTCCTTGTGCAGCGTATCCAGCGTCGGCTGGTCGCCGGTGTAGGACTGGATCGTCGTCATGAAGCCGTGGTCGAGGCCGATGGCGTCGTTCAGCACCTTGACGACGGGGGCGAGGCAGTTGGTGGTGCAGGAGGCGTTGGAAATCACGAGATGCTCTTTGGTGAGCTTGTCGTGATTGACGCCGTAAACCACGGTCAGGTCGGCGCCGTCGGCGGGCGCGGAGACGATGACGCGCTTGGCGCCGGCGGTCAGGTGCGCCGCCGCCTTGTCGCGCGCGGTGAAGATGCCCGTGCATTCCATCGCGATGTCGACGCCGAGATCGCGGTGGGGAAGTTCGGCGGGGTTCTTGATCGCCGTGACCTTGATCTTGCCGCGCCCGACGCTGATCGTGTCGCCCTCGACCTTCACCTCGTGCGGGAAGCGCCCATGCACGCTGTCGAAGCGCAAGAGATGGGCGTTGGTCTCGACCGGGCCGAGGTCGTTGACGGCGACAACGTCGATGTCCGTGCGGCCGGATTCGACGATGGCGCGCAGCACGTTGCGCCCGATGCGCCCGAACCCGTTGATCGCAACTCTCACCGCCATGCCGGTCTCCTTTTCGCCCGCGGCGCGCCGCGTCTTGGGGCGCGCTATGCGCAGGTCTTTCGGCAATGACCGTGAGCCATGTCAAGTGATCCTAGTCAACTCATTTCAAACTGCCGCCCCCTTCAAAATTTTTTGCCGCGTCCCGGCCGGGCGCGCGCGCCGCCAGGCCCGGCCCCGCGCGCGTTGACCATTCCATCGCGGCTGCGTTATTAGGTCACGGTTTACGTAGCCGGAGCCCTTGTGACCGACGCCGTCCCCGATCCTCTCGTCGCCAGGTTGCGGGCGGCGCTCGACAATCTCGAGGAGCACGCGGAGCGACGGGCGCGGCAGGACGCCGCGCGCGCCGACGCGGATGCGGAATTTGCGCTGATGCAGGACGACCGGGCGCGCCTGGCCGTCGACCTCGACGCCGCTCTCGACGCGCAACGCGCGCTCGCCGAGGCCAATACGGCGGCGATCGAGCGGGTCAAACGGGCGGCCGGCATCATCGAAGGCTGGCTGAAGCGGGCGAGCGCCTGAGCGGGGCGGGAGGCAGCGGCATGCCGCAGGTGCTGGTCAATATCGACAATCGTTCCTATCGCCTGTCCTGCAATGCGGGCGAGGAGAGCCATCTCGCCGAACTCGCCAAGTTCGTCGACGCCAAGATCGGCGAAATGCATGGCTCGTTCAAGGACATCGGCGACCAGCGCATCGTCGTGATGGCGTCTCTCAGCATCGCCGACGAATTGTTCGAGGCCAGGCGGAAGCTTGAGGAACGCGCCGCCTTGGCCGCGGGCGCCGCCGCCCGACAGTCTGAGGCCGCCGAATTGCTCATGCGCGAGACCGCCGCGAGGGAGGCTGCCGAGGCGCGCGTCGCCCTGCTCGAAGCGGCGATCGCCGAAGCGGCCGAACGCATCGAGGCGCTCGCGCAGGGCGAGCGCGCGCCAGCGGGCGATTGAGCGACGCGGCGCCGCCGGGCGCTCAGCGTCCGGAACGACGCTCCGTCAACGCCCGCAGGAACGCGTGCCGCGCCCGCCCCTCCTCCGGCCCTGAGCGGCACTCGGCGTCGATGCGCATGACCTCGCCGGTTTCGCGAAACGACGGCCAGCGCGGCAGTCCGGGGCCGTTGGGATCGCCCGTCGCGACGAAATTGAGCCAATAGGCCGAGGCGGCGGCGGCTGTCCGGCGGTCGGCCGACGTATAATTCCAGGGCATCGCGTCGAGCGTGTCGAGCGCGTAAGGGATGTCGCCGGCGTGGAAGGCGCCGGCTCGGGTTTCGTCGCGCGGGCCGAACCATCCGGGCGGAACGGGCGGGGCGCGGTCGAACCGGTAGCGGAAGATCTCGGCCGTTCCCGACGCCTTGTGCGCCTCGATCCAGGCCCAGGTCTTGTTGGCGATCACGAGGTCGCCGCCGAGCGCCGCCGCGCTCGCCCGCGCGCTCTCGCCGCCCGGATAATGGGCGAGAACCGCGTCCGCCTCGGGGCCGAACATCTCCGCGACCCTGGCTTCGTAGGCGCCGGGCGCCGCGTCGTCGGGCGTCACGGTGAAATTGAAGCCTTCGTCCTTCGTCCAGCCCGCCAGCAGCGCCACGTCCGCCAATCCCGCCTCGGGGGCGCGCGAAAGCACGCGGCCGTCGAAGATCGGCCGGAAACCAAGCCCGGGCGCTGCGGCCAGAACGGCCTCGGCCGGCGCCGCGCGCATCGCCGCGAGGGACGTCGCGCCCAACTCGCGCTGAAAGGCGAGGCC
Organism: Pseudomonadota bacterium; assembly: GCA_028876585.1. Next base: position 13,305 of record JAGWRL010000265.1, read on the forward strand.
GCGCGCATGGGCCTCGGCGAGGCTCGCCATCGGCTCCACCGCGCCGTCGCCCAGCGCCCCGCTCTGACCGATGGCGCGATGGAACAGGCCGCGCGCCTGCGGCATCGCCATCAGCGCCGAGACCGCCATCGACCCCGCCGATTCGCCGCCGATCGTCACCTGCCCCGGATCGCCGCCGAAGGCCGCGATATTGCGCCGGACCCATTGCAGCGCGGCGACGAGATCGAGGAGACCCCAATTGCCGGAAAAGCCGCTCTCGGCCGTCAACTCCGGGTGGGCGAGAAAGCCCAGCGCATTGAGCCTGTAGTTGACGGCGACGACCACCACGCCCCGCGCCGCGAGCCGCGCGCCGTCGTATCTGGGCTCTGAGCCCGATCCGGCCACGAAGCCGCCGCCGTGGATATAGACCAGCACGGCGCGCCGCCCGG
>JAGWRL010000266.1 GCA_028876585.1 Pseudomonadota bacterium
GAGCGCGTCGTTCTTGTAATAGAACTCGATGATCGAGCGCGGCAGTTGCGTGCCCTCCTCGATGCCGAGTCGCGTCGCCAGCGAGCCGGCGGCGACGTTGCGCACCACCACTTCGAGCGGGATGATCTCGACCTCGCGCACGAGCTGCTCGCGCGGGTTGAGCCGGCGCACGAAATGCGTCGGCACGCCGATCTCGTTGAGGCGGGAGAACAGATATTCGGAAATGCGGTTGTTCACCACGCCTTTGCCTTCGATCACCTCGTGTTTCTTGGCGTTGAAGGCGGTGGCGTCGTCCTTGAAGTGCTGGATGAGCGTGCCCGGCTCCGGCCCCTCGTAGAGGATCTTGGCTTTGCCTTCATAAATTCGTCGGCGGCGGTTCATGCGGAGCAACCGTGGCTGGAGGAAATCCATGGAATCGGCCTTTTTTTCCCCGGCTATCTCGCCGAACATCCCGAGCGCGCGACGCCGCGAAGCGCGCGCCCTCGGAAATGGAGAATCGATAGGGAGTGTTAGGCCGGCGTCGCCAAGCCTGATACCCCGCATCGAGACGGCGGGCTAGCCCCATGCGGTATTAGCCGATCTCGCCGCCGCGCACAAATGTTTCGGAAAATCGAAATTGGTTCGCCCGACCGCCGCGGCTGGAACCAAAGCCTACCGACCAAGTGACTAGCCTGGCCCCGTCGACGCGTCACGTTTTTGCAAGCATATTGCCCGCCGGGGCGGGGGCGCCCGGCAAACGCGTTCGGATGTTTCGCCTCTTCACGGCGCGGGATGTTGGGCGCGGATGGCAACGTCCTCCGCGTGCAGCTATTGCAAGACCAAGCTGTAGAATAAGTGGGAGGAATTCGCTATGGATGACAAGATGCTCGCCCGGATACAGGGCGACCCGAACTATCAGGCGCTCGTAAAAGAACGCTCGTCGTTCGGCTGGACGCTCGCGATCATCACGCTGGCGCTGTATTACGGCTTCATCGCCATCGTCGCTTTCGATCCCGGCCTGATCGCGATGAAGGTCAGCGGCGTGCTCACCGTCGGCATCTTCATGGGCGCCGGATTGATCGTCGCCTCGGTGCTGCTGACCGGCATTTACGTCCTGCGCGCCAACACCCGCTACGACGACCTCAACCGCGCCATCGTCGCCGCTTCGACCGGGGGCGCCAAATGAGCCGCAAACTCGCCCTCGCGGCGGCGCTCGCCGCTCTCGCCAGCCCGGCGCTCGCCGCCGGCCCGATCGAGGCCGGCACGATGCAGTCGACCAACTGGACCGCGATCATCATTTTCGCCGGTTTCGTGGCGCTGACGCTCGGCATCACCTATTGGGCGGCGCAACGCACCCGCACCGCCAAGGATTTCTACGCGGCGGGCGGCGGCGTCAGCGGCTTCCAGAACGGCCTCGCCATCGCCGGCGACTATATGTCGGCGGCCTCGTTCCTCGGCATTTCCGCGCTCGTCTACACCAGCGGCTATTACGGCCTGATCTATTCGATCGGCTTCCTCGTCGGCTGGCCGATCATCATGTTCCTGATGGCCGAACCGTTGCGCAACCTCGGCCGCTTCACTTTCGCCGACGTCGCCTCCTACCGGCTCCAGGCCGGACCGATCCGCACGCTTGCGGCGATCGGCACGCTCGTCACCGTCTCGTTCTATCTGATCGCGCAGATGGTCGGCGCGGGACAGTTGATCGAACTGCTGTTCGGCCTGCCCTATCTGTGGGCGGTCATCATCGTCGGCGTGCTGATGATCATCTACGTCACCTTCGGCGGCATGATCGCGACCACCTATGTGCAGCTCATCAAGGCCTGCCTGCTGCTTGGCGGCTCGACGCTGATCTCGCTCCTGGTGCTGGCGCAGTTCGGCTTCGACTTCAACGCCCTGATCGCCAAGGCGATTGAACTTCACCCCAAGCACGACGCGATTATGGGTCCGGGCGCGGCGGTGGCCAATCCGATCAACGCCTTCTCGCTCGGCATCGCCTTGATGTTCGGCACGGCGGGGCTGCCGCACATCCTGATGCGCTTCTTCACCGTCTCCAACGCCAAGGAGGCGCGCAAGTCGGTGTTCTGGGCCACCACCTTCATCGGCTATTTCTACATCCTCACCTTCATCATCGGCTTCGGCGCGATCGTGCTGGTGCTGCCGAACGGCGCCTATCACGACGCCGGCGACATCGCGAAGGGGCTGCTTGGCGGCGGCAACATGCCGGCGATCCATCTCGCCCACGCGGTCGGGGGCGACCTGATGAAGGGCTTCATCGCGGCGGTCGCCTTCGCGACCATCCTGGCGGTGGTGTCCGGCCTGACGCTCTCGGGCGCCAGCGCGGTCAGCCACGACCTCTACGCCAGCGTGATCCGGCACGGCAATGTCGACGAGGCCACGGAAGTTCGCGTCTCCCGCATCACCACTCTGGTGCTCGGCGTGGTCGCGATCGTGCTCGGCTACGAGTTCGAGAAGATCAACGTCGCCTTCATGGTCGGCCTCGCCTTCGCGGTCGCCGCCAGCGCCAACTTCCCCGTGCTGCTGCTCTCCATGCTGTGGAAGGGCCTGACCACGCGCGGCGCGGTGATCGGCGGCTTCGTCGGCCTGATCTCGGCGGTCGGCCTGACCGTCGTCAGCCCGGCGATCTGGGAACTGGTGCTTGGCCATCCCAAGGGCTCGGCGTGGTTCCCCTATGTCTCGCCGGCTCTGTTCACCATGCCGCTGTCGTTCCTGTGCTGCTACGTGTTCTCGATCACCGACAAGTCGGCGCAAGGGGCGCGTGAGCAGGCGAACTACGAGGCGCAATACGTGCGCTCGCAGACCGGCATCGGCATCGACGCCGCCGCCACGCATTGATCGGCGGATAAGCCTGACGCCCCGCTTCGGCGGGGCGTTTTTTTATGCCCGCTGCAACCGCCAGCTTCGCACTTCGAACGGCCGCAGCTCCGCGGCGGCCTCGATCGGCCGCTCCAGCAGGTCGACCGGGCCGACCACCCGCCAGCCGCGCGGCGGCGCCGGCGCGCAGGCGCCGCGCGCGCCGGCCGGCTCGTAGACCCGCAGCACCAGGCCGGCGCCGTCCTCGGCCGGCTTCAGCCCGGCCAGCGCGACGGCCAGGCCCTCGACCGCCAGCGGCCGCATCTCCGCTTCCCCCGCCCGCGCGAGGGCGAGGGCGAGCAGCGGCTGGTTGAGCGCCTCCGCTTCCGCCCGCACGCTTTCCCGCCACGGGCCGGCATGCGGCATCAGCGCGTAGGTGAACGACTGCTCGCCTTCGTCGGCGAGCGGGTCGGGATAGACCGGCGAGCGCACGAGGCTGAGGCCGAGCACATTGTCGCGCACGCTGTGGCCGTATTTGCCGTCGTTGAGCAAAGCGAGGCCGAAGCCCGGTTCGGCCAGATCGACGAAGCGATGCGCCGCCCATTCGAACATCGCCGCTTCCCACGAGGTGTTGGCGTGGGTCGGGCGCTCGATCACGCCGAACGCGCATTCGGCGGTGGCGTGGCGCGCCCGCACGCGGGCGGGCGTCAGCGCGCGCAGCAGCGCGCGGCGGTCGCGCCAGTCGATCCAGGTGCGGATGTCGAGCCGGCGCCCCGCCGCCGACAGGCCGATCTCCTGCACGATGCGCGAATGGCGCCAGCTCCGGCTGACCCGCAGGCTGGCGTAATGCGGCCCCTGCCGCGCGATTTCGACCGCGCCGGAAATCTCCTCGCCGCTGGCCTCGTAATCCTCGTCGACGTCCCAGGCGTCCCAATCGCGCGGCTTGTCCTGCGGATAGACCCAGAGCTGGTTGCCGCGCCCGGCGAGCGCCTCGCGGCCGCTGGCGCGATGCACCAGGCTGGCGATCGTCCCGTCGGCGCCGATTTCGGCGCGCAGATGCGCGTTCTCCAGCACGCGGCCGGTCAGCGTCAGCCCCGGCGCCGGGCGCAGCGCGTCGCGGCGCAGGATGCGGACCGACAGCGGCGCGATCTCAACCCCCGTCGAGACGAAGCCCTCGGGCAGGTCGATCTCGATTCGCCGCGCGTCGAGCGAGGGATTGGCGATCAGCACCGCCTCGCCATAGCCCGCCGGCGAAAGCGCCGCCAGCGCCCGCAAAGCGTCCTGTTGCGCCTGCGCGGCGGCGGCGATCACGCCGTCGAGTTCGCGCGCGGCGTCCTGGTAAACCTCGCCGATGCTGGAGCCGGGCAGGATGTCGTGGAACTCGTTCTTCAGCACCGTGCGCCACAGCCCCTCCAGCGAGGCCGGCGGTTCAGCGCCGAGGAGATGGGCGAGGCTCGCCAGCGTCTCGGCGACGATCAGCCCGCGCTCGGCCTGCCGGTGCCGGCGCTTGACCCCGCTCTGCGAGGTCAAGGTGGCGCGGTGCAATTCGAGATACATCTCGCCCGACCAGCGCGGCAGCGTTTTCGTCGCCGCCGTCGCGTGGGCGCGGGCGAAGAACGCGTCGACGCGCGACCAGCGCGCCTGCGGCAGCGCGGGGAAATCGCGCAGCTGCGTTTCGCGCGCGATCATCTCCGGCGTGACGCCGCCGCCGCCGTCGCCATAGCCGACCGCGAGCAGGGTTTCGTCGTGCTTGTCCTTCTGGCGGAAATTGGCCCAGGTCGGCTCGACGCCATGCGCGCGCACGTCGCCGTTGTAGCCGGCGAGCGGATTGTCGAAGACATGCGCGAGCACGCGCGCGCCGTCGAGCCCTTCCCACCAGAACAGGTCGTGCGGGAAGCGGTTGGTCTCCGACCACAGCACCTTGATGGTGAAGAAGCTGTCGATGTCGGCCTGGCGCAGCAGTTGCGGCAGCGCCGGCGAGAAGCCAAAACAATCCGGCAGCCAGCACACCCGCGATTTCGCGCCGAACGCGTGGCTGAAATAGCGCTGCCCGTACAGCAATTGCCGCACCAGCGATTCGCCGGTCGGCATATTGGTGTCCGGCTCGACCCACATGCCGCCGATCGGCTCCCAGCGCCCCTGCGCGACCCGCTCGCGGATCGCCGCGAACAAGGCGGGATCGTCCTGCTCGATCTCCGCGTAATAATGCGCGGTTGATTGGTTGAAGACGAAATCGGGCGAGCGCGCCATCAGGCCGAGCGCGGTGTGGAACGTGCGCCGCAGCTTGCGCCGCGTCTCGTCATAGGGCCACAGCCACGCCAGATCGATATGGGCGTGGCCGGTCAGGGCGACTTTGCCGCGCGGGGGATAGCGGCGCTGCAACCCGCGCAGCCGCTCGCTCAGATCGGACAAAGCCTGTTGCACGCTGGCGCGCTCGGCCGCGTCGAGGCCCGGCGGATCGGGCGCCGCCGGCGGCAGCCGCCACACCGTCTGCATCCGCGCCGTCGGCGCGATGCGGGCGACGTAATCGGCCGTCAGCGAGGGCCAGCGCAACGCCCGCAACGCCGCCTCGCCGGCGTCGAGCAGGTGGGGAACCGCCTCGTGCGCGCCCAGCGTCGAGGCCGCCTCGCCGATCTGCGTCAGCAGCCCGTGCAGCGCCTCGACATCGCCGTCGATCCAGGCGAATTCCGCCAGCGCAAGCGCCGGAGCGGCGATCGGTTGCCCGAACGGGGCGCGCGCGACGCTCTCGGCTTCGATCGCCATCGCCCGCCCGAGCAGGGGAAACTCGCGGTGATAGGGGTCGAGGCCAAAACTCTCGCCGCGCCCGTCCGCGTAAGTCAGGCGCACCAGACTTTCGCCGCCGAGATCGAGCCGCAGCCGCGTCTCGGCGAGCGGCCAGCCGTCCGGCGCGGTGGCGCGCGCGGCGAAGCGGCGCACGCCGTCGCGGCCCGGC
>JAGWRL010000267.1 GCA_028876585.1 Pseudomonadota bacterium
TCGGCGCGCCCGTTGGCCCCGGCGCGCCGCTGGCGCGCGTCCACGCGCGCGACGCGGCGCAGGCGGCGGCGGCGATCGCGAAATTGCAGGCGGCCTACCGGATAGGCGACGCGCCGGGCCAGCGCAGCCCGGCGGTGATCGAGCGGATCGTGGGATGAACCTGCTGCTGGCGCTCACCGGTTGGCGCGCGCAGCCGTGGATCGCCCGCCTCGCCGCGCTGTTGCCGGGGCGGCGGATCGACACGCTGGAGACGCTGCGCGACCGCGACGGCGTGCGCTATGCGCTGACCTGGCGCCATCCGCCCGGCTCGCTCCAGGGCCTAGCGAACCTGCAAGCGATCTTCTCGCTCGGCGCCGGCGTCGATCACGTGTTCGCCGATCCGCAGCTTCCCGACGCGCCGCTGGTGCGCGTGGTCGATCCCGATCTGACGGCGCGGATGAGCGAATGGGTGGCGTTGCAGGTTCTGCTGCATCACCGCCAGTTCCGCCGCTACGACCGGCAGCAGCGCGAGCGTGTGTGGGACGAGGACGAGAACCAGCCGCGCGCGGCCGACGTCAGGGTCGGGCTGCTCGGCCTCGGCGTGCTCGGGCTCGACGCGGCGCGCAAGTTGCGGACGCTCGGCTTTGCCGTGGCAGGCTGGAGCCGCGCGCCAAAACAGGTCGAGGGGTTGGCGACCTATCACGGCGCCGAGGGCCTCGACGCGCTGCTGGCGCGCACCGACATTCTCGTGTCGCTGCTGCCTTTGACGCCGAGCACGCGCGGATTGCTCAACGCCGGCCTGTTCTCCAAACTGCCGCGCGACGGACGGATCGGGCCGGTGCTGATCAACGCCGGGCGCGGCGGCTCGCAGGTCGAAGCCGACATTCTCGCCGCGCTGGAGGCGGGCGTGCTGAAGGGCGCCTCGCTCGACGTGTTCGAGACCGAGCCGCTGCCGGAAACTTCGCCGCTGTGGGCGCGCGAGGACGTGTTCGTCAGCCCTCACAATTCCGCCATCTCCGAGCCGGACGCGGTGGCGCGCTACATCGCGGCGCAGATCGAGGCCCACGAACGCGGGCAGGCGTGGCGCAATGTGGTGGATCGGGCGCGCGGCTATTGAGCGGCGACGCTCTGCGCCGGCGCGAGCCCGCTAACTGCGCCGCAGCCCCGCCAGCAGCCGCCGGTTCTCATAGACCGCGACGATGACCAGGGAGACGATCAGCGGCGCAATCAGATAGAGCAGGCGGAACGTCAGCAGCGCGGCCATCAGATCGGCGGCGGGCACGTCCGGCGTCGCCTTGAGGAAAGTGAACTCCAGCACGCCGAGGCCGCCGGGCGCGTGGCTGATCAGCGCCGCCGAGAACGAGGCGAGGAACACGCCGAGCACGACGATGAAGCCGGGATTGCTCGCTTCGGGCAGCGCGAAATAGATGATGCCGGCCGCGCCGATCAGTTCGAACGGCGCGACGATCATCTGCCGCGCCGCGATCGGCGGGCGTGGATAGACGAGCCGGAAGCCGGCGATCCGCACCGGGCGGAAATGCAGCAGCGCCCCCAGCATGTAGAGCCACGGCCCGATCAGCAGCGCCACCGCCGCCGCCTTCGCCGCCCAGGGCGGGGCGGCGATCCAGCGATAGATGAGCGTCGGCTCGATCAGAAGCGTCAGGCCGCCGAGCAGCAGCGCGCCGAGCGTGAAGGTGATCGAGGTGAAGGCGACGACGACGCCGACTTCCGCCGCCGACAGGCCCTTGCTGGAATAGGCGCGATAGCGCACGACGGCGCCGGAAAACACCGAGGCGCCGATATTGTGGCCGAGCGCATAGGTGACGAACGAGACGGCGCCGATGAAGCGCCAGCTCAGCCGGCGGCGCAGATGAGCCAGCGCGATCTGGTCGTACCAGGCGAGCGCGCCATAGGCGAGGGCGGTGGCGAGGATGGCCAGGCCCCAGCGCGGGGCGGAGATCGCCCGCCAGGCGGCGAGAATTTCGGCCGCCGAATGGCCGCGCAATTCCTTGTAGAGCAGCCAGCTCGACAAGGCGACGGCGGCCAATCCGACGAGCGGCCAGATCGCCTCCGTGATTCGCGTCATGCGCTGCGCCCGCCGTCGTTCGCCGCGAACTAAACGGAACCGCGCGGCGGGCGCAAGCGGCTCAATCGGCGCGGGCGACCGTGTTGCCGGGCTGGCCGCGCACGCCGCCGAGGTCGAGCCACACGTTGGGGTCGTCCTGCGCCTGGCGCTTGATGTAGGTGTAGCCGTTGGTGTTCCAAGGGCGGATCTCGTCGGTAAGATTGTCGAGCACGAACTCGCCGCGATCGGTCTTGACGGTCAGGATGGCGTGGCCCTCGCCTTCGAGGTCGCGCACCACCGTCATCAGCAGCGCCTGCCGCGGGAAGCCGGCGTCGATCAAGAGCTTGCGCTTGTAGAGCGCATAGACCTTGCAGTCGCCCTTGCCGTCAACGGGATAATCCCAATGGTCGAGCGTGGTGCCCCAATGGGCGAGGTTGGTCATCGGCTCGATGGCGTCGTTGACGCGCTTGTTGATGCGGGTGAGCTGCGCCCAGGCGGCCTTGGTCATCTTGACGTCGAGCGGCTTCAACTTGCCCAGCTCGCATTCCTCGGGGCGGCGGCCGCAGAAATCGACCCAGCCGTAAGGCACCGAGGTCGCTTCGCCGACGGCGGCGAACGAGGAATGCGGCAGGCCGGCTTCCGAAGCCTCGCTGAAATTGGCGAATACGGCGCCGAACAAAGCGGCGGCGACGGCGGCGGCGAGGAAGGATTTCAGCATGACGACCCCAGTCCCTTTGATGGGATGAGGATCGCCGGCGCGGATTGGGGACGGGCGAAAAAATTCCGTGCAATTTTATTGATCCGGCCTCGCGGAAAACGTGACTTTTCTTAGCCTTTACGCGCGATCGCGGGAAATGCGCGAAATGTGCGCGCGCCGTTCAGCCCGCGCTAACCCTAGGGCTTGACTGAGATATATCTTAGACTATCTTACATAAGACATATCTTACTGATATCGATCCAAAACACGAGGAAATATCATGTTTTTCAGACACTTGCAAAACCACGAGGCGTTTCGCGGGCATGGGCCGGCGCACGAAGCCTTCGCGCGGTTCCGCCATCGCGGCGGCTTCGGCGGCCGCGAGGGCCGCATGTTCGACAGCGGCGAATTGCGGCTCGTCATTCTCGCGCTGATCGCCGAGAAGCCGCGCCACGGTTACGAGGTGATCAAGGAACTCGGCGAGCGGGTCGGGGGCGATTACAGCCCCAGCCCCGGCGTGGTCTATCCCACGCTCACCCTGCTCGAAGACATGGGCTACGCTAGCGCCGCGCTCGATTCCGCCAGCCGAAAGCTCTATACGATCACGCCGGAGGGCCAGTCCTTTCTGGCCGAGAACAAGGCGCAGGTCGATGCGATCTTCGCCCGCCTGACCGGCGGCAACGACGCAGGCTGGTCCGACGCCGGCTCGGTGATCCGCGCGATGCTGAACCTGCGCGCGACGGTGAAGCTACGGCTGCGCGGCCGGCAGGCGACACGCGAGCAATTGCAGGCGATCACCGACGCGCTCGACGCCGCCGCCAAGACGATCGAGCGCGTGTAGGCCCCGCGTCACGCCGCCTGATGTTCGGCGGCGGCCGGCGCGACCGCGCCGCGCGCGCCCAGCAGCAGCGCCATCGCCTTCGCCGGCAGCGGCGCGCTGATCAGATAGCCCTGGATCTGATTGCAGCCGTTGTCGCGCAGCCAATCGAGTTCGGCGTTGGTCTCGACGCCCTCGGCGGTCGTGCTCATGCCGAGCGTGCTCGCCAGTTTGGTGATCGCGCCGATGATGGCGGCGGCATCGGGGCGGCGCACCACGTTCTGCACGAACGAGCGGTCGATCTTGATCTTGTCGAACGGGAAGCTTGAGAGATAGGCCAGCGAGGAATAGCCGGTGCCGAAATCGTCGAGCGCGATGCGCACGCCGAGCGCGCGCAATTCCGACAGGCGGCGCAATACTTCGTCCTTGTCCTCGATCAGCAGTGATTCGGTGATTTCCAGTTCGAGTCGATCGGGCGCCAGGCCGACTTCCTCCAGCGTCTTGCGCACGAGGCCGACGAGATCGCCGGTCTTGAATTGTATCGCCGACAGGTTGACCGCGATGCGGATGTCGTTCTTCCAGGTGACGGCGACTTCGCAGGCGCGGCGCAGCACATAGGCCCCGAGCGGGATGATGAGGCCGGTCTCCTCGGCGATCGGCACGAATTCCGCCGGCGGGATATAGCCACGGGTCGGATGGTTCCAGCGCGCCAGCGCCTCGCAAGCCGTGATATGCGCGTTGTCGATGTCGACCAGTGGCTGGAAATGGACCTCCAGCGCGTTCGATTGCAACGCCTCGCGCAAGTCGAGCTCCAGCAACCGGCGCGCGTGCGAAGTGGCGTGCATCTCGGCCGAGAAGAACCGATGCGCGCCGCGTCCGTCCGATTTGGCGCGATAGAGCGCGAGGTCGGAATTGCGCAGCAGGTCGTCGCCATTCTCGCCGTTGAGCGGGGCCATGGCGATGCCGGCGCTGGCGCCGATGTTGATGCGCTGACCGTCGATCTCATAATTGGCGGAGAGAACCTCCACCAACTCGCGCGCCAGCGCCTCGGCCTGCGCCGGCGATTGCGCGGTGCGTTGCAGGATCACGAACTCGTCGCCGCCGAACCGCGCGACGAGGTCGTCATCGGGCAGCAGCGCGACGATGCGCCGGCCCACTTCAATCAGCAGGCGGTCGCCGACGCCGTGGCCCAAAGTGTCGTTGACCTGTTTGAAGCGGTCGAGATCGAGCGAAATGATGGCGAAGCCGCCGCCGTCCTGCTTCATGCGGCGGATCGCCTCGTCGAGGTGAAGGTGCAGCAGGGCGCGATTGGGCAGGTTGGTCAGCGAATCGTAGTTCGCCATGCGCCGGATCGAAGCCTCGGCGCGATGGGCCTCGGTGACGTCGGAGCCGACGCCGAGAAATCCCCTGAAGCCGCCGCCGGGCTCGAACAGCGGCCGTCCGCTCAACGACCAGATGCGCTCCTCGGCGCCGATCCGGATGGGAATGACGATGTCGCGAAACGCCTCGCGATGGAAGAAGGCGCGCAGCAGGCGGCCCAACGGGGAATTGCGATTGGCGGAGCGCACGCCCTCCGCGCCCGACAGATATTTGGCGACTTCGCGCCCCTCGACGGCGTCGGCCGGTTCGCCCAGCATGTCGGCCAAATGCTGCGACACGTGGACGAAACGCGCGCTGGCGTCGATCTCGAACAACCAGTCGCTGGCGTTTTCCTCAAATTCGCGCAGCAACAGGCTGATGACGTCGCTGTTTTCGCGCAATTCCTGATTAGCGAGGAAGGTGGCGACGAACATCCGGCCGCGCTCCAGCACCACGGCCGCGATCATCGTCGCGAATATCGCCGACATCGCCGCCAGGCTGAGATAGGCGGCGCCGCCGTGATAGATGAACGCGATCAGGCAGGCGGCTTCGATGACGAGAAAATAGGCCGCCGCGGCCTGCCACACCGTGGCCAGGGCGATCGCGCCGCCGGTCATCATGCCGGCCTGGCTCGAAGCCAGCATCGCGCGTTGCGCGTCGGTGGCGTCGCCGAACAGGAACAGCGTCGGCGCCGCCCACATGAGCGCGAACAGCGCCGCCATCCACGCGATGCGTCGCGTGCCGCGCGCCGAGGCGCGATCGCGCGGCTTGCCGCGCGCCGCGCGCCAATGGCGCAGCCAGTAGCCCAAAATGACGAACAGGCTCGCGCTCCAGAGCGCCAGGAACACGTCGTGCCCGCCGCCGGAAAACAGGCCCACCGTGATGGCGCAATTGACGAAATTGGCGGCCATCATCGCCGGCGACAGCGAAATCACCGCGCCGATCTGCTCCGCGCGCAGACGATCCGCCTCGAAGGGGCCAAGCCTTGGATTGCGGGCCGACAGCCAATCGTAAATCGTAGAAAATCTGCTATTTTTCAGCCCAGGAAATTGCATTCTAATCGCCGTGCTTGCAGCAACGTAGTTGTGATTACAAATATTAATTGCTATTGGGTTAACGATAATATGTCTGCGAATGATGTGTCTTCCGCGGAAGTCATGGCGCTATTCGCCTTCGATATCGACGGTAACTGACGTCGAGGCGGGTAGTGGAATATCAGCGCATGCGATTTAGACAGCGAATCCGGAAATCCGAATGTCTACGGATCAATTCCGGTCTCCGGAGATCGAAGCGGGCGATTTCGTGCTCGTCATATGCAATCAAGCATAAAACTCGCCATGTCGGTTGGTGCGAATTTGCATCGGCTGATGATGCGCGATTTCGCGCCTGCGATTTGATTCTCAACAGACAACGGAAAGACGAAATAGTTCCGGTTCGTTAGAAAAGAACCACGATTTCCTCAAAAATTGGACTTCTACGCCGACTTTCCTGCGGCAGTGGCGACAATTCACGCGCGGGTGACGCGGATTCGCCGCAATCCGTTCTCGCCGTCTTGACGTCGCCGCCGCGCCACCCTACGTCGCCGGTCGGGGCGCCAAACAGGTTCGGCGTCAACTTGGGCGGCGTGGAGCGCGGCCCCGTTGGGAGTTGCCGAATGTCGGGAAATCTGCCGCCCCACCTGCGGCGCCTAGAAGCGGAATCAATCCACATCATGCGTGAGGTGGTCTCCGAATTTCGCGCGCCGGTGATGTTATATTCAATCGGCAAGGATTCCAGCGCGATGCTGCACGTCGCGCTGAAGGCGTTTCATCCCGCGCCGTTGCCTTTCCCGCTGTTGCACGTCGACACGACGTGGAAGTTTCGCGAGATGATCGCGTTTCGCGACGAGACGGCGCGCCGGCTCGGGCTCGACCTGCGGGTCCATATCAATCAGGACGGCGTGGCGCGCGGCATCAGCCCGATCGCGTCCGGCAGCCAGTTGCACACCCAGGTCATGAAGACGGAGGGGCTGCGCCAGGCGCTCGACGCCGGCCAGTTCGACGCGGCGTTCGGCGGCGCGCGGCGCGATGAGGAGAAGAGCCGCGCCAAGGAGCGCATCTTCTCGCACCGCTCGGCGCAGCACGCCTGGGACCCGCGCAACCAGCGGCCGGAATTGTGGCGCTTGTTCAACACCCGTATTCGCGAAGGCGAATCGATGCGCGTGTTCCCGCTGTCGAACTGGACCGAACTCGACGTGTGGGAATACGTCAAATACGAGAACATCCCGGTCGTGCCGCTGTATTTCTCCAAACCGCGCCCCGTGGTCGAGCGCGCCGGCACGCTGATCATGGTCGACGACGAGCGGCTGCCGCTCGAACCCGGCGAGACGCCGAAGATGATGCGCGTGCGGTTCCGCACGCTCGGCTGCTATCCGCTGTCCGGCGCCGTCGTATCCGAAGCCCAGACGCTCGACGAGATCATCGCCGAGATGAAGGCCTCCACCACCTCGGAGCGGCAGGGCCGGCTGATCGACACCGACGAGGCGGGCTCGATGGAGAAGAAGAAGCGCGAGGGATATTTCTGATGGCTCTCCCCACCCTGCGTTTCCTCACCTGCGGCTCGGTCGACGACGGCAAGTCGACGCTGATCGGCCGGCTGTTGTACGAGCAGAAGCTGATCTTCGACGATCAACTCTCGGCGCTGGAGAAGGATTCGAAAAAGCACGGCACCACCGGCGCCGACATCGACTTCGCGTTGCTAGTTGATGGGCTGGAGGCCGAGCGCGAGCAGGGCATCACCATCGACGTCGCCTATCGTTACTTCGCCACCGACAAGCGCTCGTTCATCGTCGCCGATACGCCCGGCCACGAGCAATTCACCCGCAACATGGCGACCGGCGCCTCGAACGCCGA
>JAGWRL010000268.1 GCA_028876585.1 Pseudomonadota bacterium
CTAGCGCGACGCCACGAGTTGCAACTGCGGCGGCGGCGTGACGACCCGCGCCGGGCGGCCGAGCAGATAGCCCTGGCCCAGATCGACGCCGAGATCGGCAAGCGCCCGTTGCTGCCCGACCGTCTCGATCCCCTCTGCCACCACCTCGACGCGGATGCGCTCGGCCAGCACGCAGACCGAGGCGATGATCGCGTTGGAGACGTTGTCGGTGTGGATGTTCTCGACGAAACTGCGGTCGATCTTGATCTTCGAGAACGGGTAATGCTGGATATAGGCCAGCGAGGAATAGCCGGCGCCGAAATCGTCGAGCGAGAATTTCACCCCGAAGTCGGCCAGATCGTTGATCGCCTTGCGCGTCTGCGGCGTGTCCTCCATCAGGAAAGACTCGGTGATCTCCAGGAACAGCCGCGACGGCTCCAGGCCGGACTTGTCCAGCGCGCGCCTGACCGCCTCGACCAGAAGCTCGGGCCGGCGGAACTGCTGCGGGCTCAGGTTGACCGCGATCGTGATGCGCCGGTCCCAGCCGACCGCCTCGGCGCAGGCTTTCTCCAAGACGATCTGGCCCAATCGGAAGATCGCGCCGTTCTGCTCGGCGATCGGCACGAAGCGGCTGGGCATGACGAGGCCGCGCGTGGGATGGCGCCAGCGCACCAGCGCCTCGTAGCCGCGCAGGGCGCCGTTGTGCAGGCTGTGGATCGGCTGGTACCAGACCTCGAACTGATCCTCGCGGATCGCCTGTTCCAGCTCGACTTCCAGCATGCGCACTTCGGCGAGCTGGCTGCGCAGCGATTCGTCGAACAGGCGGAAACGGCCGCGGCCGCTGCGCTTGGCTTCATACAGGGCGCAATCGGCGTAGCGCATGAGTTCCGCCATCTCCCGCCCGTGGTTGGGATAGACGGCCGCGCCGATGCTGCCGCCGAGCGGGATCGCCCGGCCGTCGAATTCGAACGGCTGCGAAAGGCGCTCCAACAGCGATCTGGCGAAAGCCTCGATCTCGGCGGGATCGGCGCGATCGGCGCGCCGGATCAGCATGAACTCATCGCCGCCCATGCGGGCGACCTCCGCCTCGCCCTCGGCCGCGATCCGGTTGGCGACCTCGACGATCACCGCGTCGCCGACGGCGTGGCCGAGCGTGTCGTTGATCTCCTTGAAGCGGTCGAGGTCGAGCAAATAGACGACGAGCGCCTTGGCCGCACCCGCCGCCATCTCGTCGAAAGTCTGCGAGATGGCGTAGCGGTTCATCAACCCGGTCAACATGTCGCGGCGCGCCATCTGCCGGTTGGCTTCGTCGGCGCGGAACAGGGCGACGATGCGCGAATGGGTGTGGCGGCCGATGACCAGCGCCGAGCCGAGAAAGCCGAAAACCATCGCGGCGTAGACCGCGCCATGCGTCAGCGGCAGGGTCAGCAGCGCGTAGATCTCCGGGCCGCAAACCGCGACGATCTGCAACCGCAGCGTGCGCGGACGGCCGGAACTGCGGGACACGAAAGCCAGCGTGAAGCCGGTGCAGGCGGCCAGCGCCAACGCGGAAGGCTCGGCCGACGCGGTGTGCGCGGTCAGTTCATAGCAGCTCAGCCCAATCGTCAGCGCATAGAGCATCGACCAGAACGCGAAGGCGTCGTCGCAGGATTCGGCGTCGCGCAGGCTCAGCCCCGCGCGCGAACTGGCTTCATACACCGCGAGCCGTTCGAACCGGGCGAGGCCGATCGCGACATGCGCCAGCAGGTGCGCGAGGAAGATATAGGCGCCCGTGATCTCGAACGCGGCGATCGTAATGAGCACCGCCATCATCATCGACGCCGCCAGCGGCGCGCGCGCGGAATGGATCGTGCCGACGAGATAGAGGAACAGCGCCTCGCCCTCCGCCGCGCCCGGCGGCGGACGCCGGGCAGCGCCCGACGCGTCAAATTTGTGAAGAAGCCCCGCCATACCTTTCAGGTGCAGCAAACTTCCTTCCATTTCCCTGCATGGACCTGCGGAAATCAGCCGCCGGCTTCGAGGGCGCGTTAACGCTGGCGCTCAACGAACGTAGCGTCGCCGTAGCTGTAGAAGCGATAGCCGCGCGCGATCGCGTGCGCGTAGGCCGCCAAAATGCGTTCGCGCCCGGCGAAAGCGGCGACCAGCATCAGCAACGTCGAGCGGGGAAGATGAAAATTGGTCAATAACGCCTCAACGGCGCGGAAGCGATAGCCGGGGGTGATGAAAATGTCGGTGTCGCCTTCAAACGGCCGCAACACGCCGTCTTCGCCCGAAGCGCTTTCGATCAGCCGCAGCGAGGTGGTGCCGATGGCGACGATGCGCCCGCCGCTTGCGCGCGCGGCGTTGAGCGCCTGCGCGGTCTCGGCGTCGAGCCGGCCCCATTCCGCATGCATCCGGTGATCGGCGGTGTCGTCGCTCTTGACCGGCAGGAACGTGCCGCCGCCGACATGCAGCGTGACGCGATGCAGCGTTGCGCCGGCCTCGACGATCCGCCGCCGCAGCGCCTGCGTGAAATGCAGGCCCGCCGTCGGGGCGGCGACGGCGCCGGGTTCGTCGGCGAAGATGGTCTGGTAATCGGCGCGATCGGCGGGGCCGGCCGGCCGGCGCGCCTCGATATAGGGCGGCAGCGGCACATGGCCGACCCGCTCCAGCGCCTCGTCCAGCATGGGTCCGGAAAAGTCGAACGCCAGCACCGTCTCGCCGGCCTCGCCCTTGGCCTCGACGGTGGCGTTGAGCGCGCCCAGCAGGCAGGCGCGATCGTCGGTATCGCCGAAGATGACGCGCTCGCCGAGATTGAGCTTTTTGGCGGGCCGCGCCAGCGCCAGCCAGCGGCCGCCGTCGAGACGCTTCAGCAGCAGCGCCTCGATCCGCGCCACCGCCTCGCCGCGCACGCGCTTGCCGTAGAGCCGGGCGGGGATGACGCGGGTGTCGTTGACCACCACGGCGTCGCCGGGGCGGATCAGCCGAGGCAGATCGCCGACCGTGAGATCGGCGAAATCGCCCCGCGCGGGGACATGCAGAAGTTGCGCGCTCTCACGCGGGCTGACCGGCGCGAGCGCGATGCGCTCGGGCGGCAGCGCGTAGTCGAACAGGTCGACGCGCATCGGGGTTGCGCGGCCGGCCGCCTCAGCTCAGCGAGGCTTTGACGATTTTGTCGGGATCGCGGACCGGCTCGCCGCGCTTGATTTTGTCGACATTCTCCATGCCCGACACGACCTTGCCCCACACCGTATATTGCTTGTCGAGGAAGCGGGCGTCGTCGAAGCAGATGAAGAACTGCGAATTGGCCGAATCCGGGCTCTGCGCGCGCGCCATCGAGCAGGTGCCGCGCACATGCGGCTCGGCGTTGAACTCCTGCTTGAGGTTGGGATATTTCGAGCCGCCGGTGCCGGTGCCGTGC
>JAGWRL010000269.1 GCA_028876585.1 Pseudomonadota bacterium
GCAGTTCGGGGATGGTGAACGGGCCGAGCGCGCCCTCCAGCGCGTCGAGCGTGTCGGCGAACACGAGGTCGAGCGTCACCCGCGCCGATTGCGCCTGCGCGCGCAGCCGGTCGAGCAGGCCGCGCTCGGCCTCCGCCAGCGGCCGGCCGTCCTCGGCGAGCGCCGGCAAAGCGATGACGACGCGCTGGCCGTCCAGCGCCGGCCCGTGCTGGGCGAGATAATCGCCGATCAGCGCCAGTTTGCCGCGCATGCCCGACACCGCGCCGACGCCGGCCGCCGCCGCGCCCGGCGCGCTCGCCGGCAGGATCTCGCCGGTGGCGAACACCAGACCGGGATCGCGGCCGAACGCCTGCAACAGCGCCGCCACCGTCAACCCGAGGCCGGCCGAGCGCGCGTTGCCCTCGCTCAGGCGGCCGAGTTGCAGATCGGAGATGCGCAGATGCCAGGGCTTGAGGCTGGCGTTGCGCGGGCTGAGCCACAGCCGGCTGCGGCGCGCCTCGATGAAGGACTGCACCGCCTCGCGCGCCGTCTGGCCGACGCCGTAGAGGCCGAAGTCGAACAATTCGGCGATCTGCGGCACCAGGCGGGCGGGATGCGCCTCCGGCGGCGCCTCGCCGGCGATCGCCTCGAACAGATGCGCCGCCTCGCCCCTGGCGTCGACCAGCGGCACGAACACCCGGGCTGTCATGGCGCGTCGTCGAGCATCTCGACATCGATGCGGGCGAGATCGGAATCGTCGACCTCGTCGGCGTCGAGCGCCAGGTGAAGCGCGCCGAAGCGGTCGAACACGCCTTCGCCCGCCCACGCCTCGCCGATGCGCGCGCGCGCCGGCCGGCCGGCGTAGGTGGTGACGCCGACCGCGCCCTGGGCTTGCAGGATCAGCGCGCCGGCGCCGTCGGGGTCGCGATGGCGCTTGGCGATCAGCAGGCCATCGCCGCTGAGCACGCCTTCTTCGGGAAAACGCCAGACGCCGGTCTTGGCGGCGAGCGCCTGAAACGTGACCGATGCGCCGGCGCGGCCGCGGCCGCGCCGCATGTCCTCCAGCGCGGTCGCCACGCCGGTGGCGACCCGCAAGGTGCGCAGGAAGCGCGCCGCTTCCGTGGGATCGAATTTTGTCTGCACGCCGCTCTCCTCGCGAATTGGCTTGCGCTTTTGCGCGATGTATCGCCTCGGATCGGTCTTACGGTCTGCCCGTGGCCTCGCTCACGAACCGGGCGGTGCGCGCCGTCAGATCCTCGACATAAGCGGAGACGTCGCCGCCGAAATCCTTCTTGAGCCGCCGCCGCAGCTCCAGATTGTTCGCCATCGCCGGCCACAGCTCGCTGCCCACCAGGATCGCCCGCAGCAGATCGCCCTCGGCGGCGCTCAACACGCCGGCCGCGACCGCTTGCGTGAGATAGGGCGCGGCCTCCTCCTCGTTCATCAGCGCCGCGTCGTCGTCGCCCTCCATCGCGTCGAGCGGGTTGGTCTCGCCCTCGCCATAGGCGACGAGATAGGTCTGATCGATGCCGGCGATGCGGGCGAGCACGGCCGCGCCGAACAGGCTGGCGGCGAAATCGGCGGCATGGGCGTGGCCCGGCACCGCGGCGCGGGCGAAGGCGGCGTCGAGCTCCTCGCGGGTGGGGCGGCGGCCGAATTCGCCGCGCATCTCCCCTTTCAGCGCCTTCAGGAACGCGTTGGCCGACTTCAACGTGTTGACCCCGACCGCGTCGTCGCCGGTCAGCCATTCCTTCGGGCACAGCCCGAGCCGCAGCACCTCGGCGTAGGGGCGATTGGTGGCGTCGAGGCATTTGAGGATGCGGTTCGACAGTTCAAAAAGTTTTGGCTGCGGCTTGAAGCGGCGGATGCGGCCGCCCGCGCCGGTGAGCGCGCTCCAGGTCGTGCGCGCCCCGGCCGCCGTTTCGGCCGCCCGCAGGCCATGCGACGCCATCAGCTCGGCCAGCAGGTCGGCGGTGGTCGGCTCGGACCGGCGCGCGGCGATCGGGCGTTGCAAGACGCAGTCGAAATAGAAATCGGCGGCGTCCTCGACCTCGTTGGGCGGCGGGTAGGACCAGAAGCCGACGAGGCCCTCGACATAGCGCGGGCTGGTCGCCAGCGTGCGGCGCACCCGCTCGTAGAGCGAAAACGCCTTGATCTCGGCGAAATCCTGCGCCGGATCGAGCGTGTCGCCGCCATTGACGAGATTGGCGAGATGACCGGCGAAATAGGCGACGATATTGCGTCCGGACTTCGGGCCCTGACCCATCTTACCCTCGGCGTCTCGCGCGGCGGTGCGCCGCACCCAGCGAAATTGCGGCCGATCGCGACGCCGCGCAAGCCCTTCGGCGTCCCGTAAGGGGGAAATGTCGACGCCGGGCGATCCCGGCCGATGCCGGTCACGAATGTGGTTGCTCCGGCCGACAGCTGGATTATGTTGACACCGCTGAAGCTAAAGGCCTCGGGGGGCGACCAGGAGGAAAATATGGCGAAGAACAGCAATTCCGGTCAGAAGTTCATCTCGCGCAACCGTAAGCCGCGCGTGCATATCACCTACGAGGACCCCTACGACTCGGAGGAACTCGTCGAACTGCCGTTCGTGATGGGCGTGATGGCCGACCTCTCCGGCAACGCCTCGGCGGTCGAGAAGCCGGAGATCGAGAACCGCAAGTTCCTTGACACCGACATGGACAATTTCGACGCTCGCATGGAGGCGATCGAACCGGGGCTCAACTTCAAGACCCCCAACAAGCTCGGCGGCGAGGACGGCACCCAGCTTTCGGTCAATCTGAAGTTCAAGAAGATCGCGGATTTCGAGCCGGTCGCCGTCGCCCGTCAGGTGCCCGCGCTCGCCAAGCTGCTCGCCGCGCGCGAACAGCTCAGCAATCTGATGCGCTACATGGACGGCAAGGTCGCGGCCGAGGACACGCTGAAGAAGCTGCTGGCCGATCCGCAGCTGATGGCCACGCTCAAGCAGAAACTCGCCGAACGGCCCGCCGCCGAAGAGCAGCCGGAATAAGGATTTCCAGACATGGCCAACGCGAACCAGGAAGCCTCCATCGTCGCGCCGCAGACGACGACAGAAACCGACGATCTCACCTCGATCCTCAAACAATCGTTCAAACCGCGCAGCGAGCAGGCGGCCGCGGAAGTGGAAAACGCGGTGCAGACGCTCGTCACGCAGGCCTTGGAGGATTCCAGCCTCGTCAAGGACGACGTGATCAGCACGATCGAGGAGATGATCGCCCGCATCGACGAAAAAATGTCGGCGCAGATGAACGAGATCATCCACGCCAAGGAGTTCCAGCAGCTCGAAAGCGCCTGGCGCGGGCTGCATTATCTCGTGTTCAATTCCGAGACCGACGCGACCTTGAAAATCAAGGTGATGAACATCGGCAAGACCGAGCTTTACCGGCACTTCAAGCTGTTCCCCGGCGCGCGCTGGGATCAGAGCCCGGTGTTCAAGGCGATCTACGAGCAGGAATTCGGCACGCTGGGCGGCCAGCCCTATGGCGCGCTGATCGCCGATTACCACTTCAGCCATTCGGCGGTGGACGTCTCGGTGATGCGCGATCTCTCCAAGATCGCCTCGGCCGCGCTCGCTCCGCTGATCACCGGGGCCGACCCCAACCTGCTGGGCATGGACAGCTGGCGCGAACTGATGAACCCGCGCGACATCGGCAAGCTGATGGACACGCCGGATTACGCGGCCTGGAAGGGCCTGCGCGACGCCGTCGATTCCCGCTATCTCGCTTTGTGCATGCCGCGCGTGCTGGCGCGTCTGCCCTATGGCGCGAAATCGGAGCCGGTGCATGAATTCGCCTTCGAGGAGGACACCGACGGCCACGACGGCGCCAAATATGGCTGGATGAACGCGGCCTACGCGATGGCCGCCAACATCAACCGCGCCTTCAAGGAATATGGTTGGACGGTGCGCATCCGCGGCGTGCAGTCGGGCGGCGAGGTCATCAACCTGCCGACCTACACGTTCCCCACCGACGACGGCGGCGTCGATCTGAAATGCCCGACCGAGATCGCCATCACCGACCGGCGCGAGGCGGAACTGTCGAAGGCCGGGCTGATCTCGATCATCCACCGCAAGAACACGGACAAGGCCGCCTTCATCGGCGCGCAATCCGTCTACAAGCCGCGCACCTACGTCGACAAGGAAGCGACCGCTTCCGACAATCTGTCGGCGCGCATTCCCTACATGTTCGCGGTGTCGCGCTTCGCCCATTATCTGAAGGTGATGGTGCGCGACAAGATCGGCTCCACCAAGGAGCGCGAGCAGTTGGAGAAATGGCTCAACGAGTGGATCACGCTCTATGTCGACGGCGATCCCACGAACTCCAGCGAGGAAACCAAGGCCAAGCTGCCGCTGGCGGCGGCCAAGGTGACGGTGATGGAGAACGAGGAGAACCCCGGCTACTATTCCGCCAGCGTGCATCTGCGGCCGCATTTCCAGCTCGAAGGCATGGACATCGGCATGAGCCTCGTCTCCAAGATCCGGTTGGAGAAAAATTGACGACAGCGGCCGCAAGGCTACGGTTCGCGCGTTTTGGCGGACCGTAAACATAATAGGACGGGCGAGGTCGCCCGGCCGGGGCGAAACACCAGACTTTCCACCCCTGACAGCAAATTCCGTGGAGACACCAAATGGCCCAAGAAGACTATTTCCTCAAGATCGATGGCGTGAAGGGCGAGTCGCAGGACGACAAGCACAAAGACGAAATCCACGTCAGCTCGTTCAGCTTCGGCGTCACCAACTCCGGCACCGGCGGATCGAACCTCGGCTCGGGCGGCGGCCGCTCCAACGTGCAAGACCTGCACTGCACCAAGACCACCGACGCGTCCTCGCCCAACCTGTTCCTCGCCTGCGCCACCGGCAAGCACTTTCCCAACGCGACGCTCACCGTCCGCCGCGCCGGCGAGAAGCCGCAGGAATATCTGGTCTACAAACTGACGGAAGTGTATGTTTCCTCGCACACCACCAGCGGCCACGAAGGCGGCGGCCTCGCGCAGGAGAGCCTGTCGCTCAACTTCTCCAAGGTCGAAATGGCCTACACGCCGCAGAACGCCGACGGCTCGCCGGGCGCGAAGAACTCCAAGACCTACGACGTCAAGGCCAATAAGGCGTCCTGACGATTGGCTGCGCTTCCGGCGCGGCGGCGTCGCCGCGCCGTGTTTTATGAAGGTTGGCGGAAGCGATGGCTCAGCAGAAAAACCAGCGCCTGGCCCCGCCGCTGATGTATGCATTCCGCGCCGCGCACGAGAAGCGCGACGGCCGGCAGGCGCTCGATCTGCGCAACGCCGGCGGTGAGCGCGTGATCGCGGCGCGGCGCGCGCCGGGCCGCGCGCCGATCTCGGAGAGCGGATTGCGGCGCGAAGTCAACGCCGATCTGGTTGATCTGCTCAACACGATCAACCTCGACGCCGCGATCGGCCTGGAGGACGCGCCGCAGGTCGCGCGCTCCGTGCTCAATTTCGGCTTTCCCGACCTTTCCACCCGCACCATCGACGAGCAGCGCCTGTTCGACATCTCGCGCGAAATCGAGCGGGCGCTGGCGACGTTCGAGCCGCGGCTCGCCGCCGGCACGCTGAAGGTGGGGCGCGACCCCTATGTCGACGTCGAGGCGCTGCGGCTGAAATTCTTCATCAAGGCGGATCTGCGCGCCGAACCGCTTGACGTGCCGGTAGAGTTCATCGCCGAAGTCGAGCTCGATTCCGGCAAGATCAAAGTCGATCGGCTGTAGCGCGATGAACCGGGAATTCCTCGACTTCTACAATCGCGAACTCGGGGTGTTGCGCGAGCAGGCGGCCGAATTCGCTCAGGAATATCCCGGCGTCGCCGAGCGGCTCGGCGGCCTGCTGGCCGACCGCGCCGATCCGATGATCTCCGGCCTGCTCGAAGGCGCGGCGTTCCTGGCCGCGCGTGTGCAACTGAAGATCAAACACGAATTCGCCGATTTCACAACCAATCTCATCGATCAACTGACGCCGCAATATCTGGCGCCGACGCCGTCTTTCCTGTTGACCGAAATCGCGCCGAAATTCGGCGATCCGGCGCTGCGCGAGGGGCGCACCATCCCGCGCGGCGCCTATTTTGAGGCGAGCTATCGCGAGTTGGAGCGCAACGTCGCCTGCCGTTTCCGCCTCGCCGCGCCCGTGACATTGTGGCCGTTCGAACTGGTCAAGGCGGAATATCTGACCAGCCCCGCGCCGTTGCAGGCGCTGCTGCCGGCGAGCGGCGTCGAGGCGGCGGCGGGCCTGCGCCTGCAACTGAGCGTGCGCGCCGCGTCGCGCCGCGAGGATGAGCCGGGCGACGAGGAGGCGGCCAAGCGGCCGGAATTCCACGCCAGCCGCTGCCGCGCCAAATCTTTGCGCTTCCATCTCATCGGCCCGGAGACGGAGGCGGTCGCGCTCTACGAGCAATTGTTCGCGCATTGCCGGGCGATCTACTTTCGCCGGCTCGACGCGTTCGGCGATCCGGTGGGGCTGAAGGGCGCCCCCGACATGCTCGAGCAGATCGGCTTCGGCGACGCGGAAGCGCTGATTCCCAATGATCTCAGGCTGTTTCGCGGCTTCGACTATCTGCGCGAATATCTCGGCTTCCCGCGCAAGTTCCTCGGCTTCGATCTGCTCGGCCTCGAAAAGATATTGCCGCGGTTGGACGCGCGAACGTTCGACGTCATCTTCGCGTTCGACGAGGTCAATCCGCGACTGGCGGCGGCGGTGCGGCCGGAGGCGTTTTCGCTCTACGCGGCGCCGGCGGTCAACTTGTTTGAAAAGACGCTCGATCGCATCCCCGTCGCCGACAACAAATACGAATATCCCGTCGTCCCCGACCGCAGCCATCCCGTCGATTATGAGGTCAACCGCATCCTCAGCGTGTTTGCTCACATCCCCGGTCAACCCGAGAAAGCGCCGGTGGCGCCGCTCTATTCGGCGCAGGCCGGCTACAGCCGCAGCGGGCTCTGCTACACCACCCGCCGCCTGCCGCGCCGCCGCACCGCGCATGAAGCGCGCTACGGCCGCAAATCGGATTACACCGGCTCCGAGATGTTCCTGTCGCTGGGCGAACGCGCCGATCCCGAGGAGACGCAGCGCGTCGCGGAACTCAGCCTGCGCGCTTTGTGCACCAACCGGCATCTCGCCGAGCGGCTGCCGGTCGGGCAGGGCGGCGCCGACTTTCGTCTGCTCGACGACATCACGCTGGAGCTGCGGTGTCTGGCCGGCCCGACACGTCCGCGCGAGCCGCCGATGACGGCGATGGCGGGCAAGACCGAGACGGCGACGACGGGCGAGATCGCGTGGCGGCTTATCAACATGCTGAGCCTTAATCATCTGGGCCTGGTTGATCGCGGGCCGGAGGAGGGCGCGGTCGCGCTGCGCGAGACGTTGATCCTGTTCGCCGATCTCGCCGACGGGGCGACCGAGCGGCGCATCCATGGCGTGCGCAGTCTCAAGACCAAGCCGATCGTGCGTCGCGTCCGCACGCCGCAGGGGGCGGCGGCGGCGCGCGGGCTTGAACTCAGCGTGCTGCTTGACGAAAAGGCGTTCGAGGGAACTGGCGCGTTCCTGATGGGGGCGGCGCTCGACCGGTTCTTCGCTGAATATGTCGCGATCAACCATTTCACCCAGACGGTGATCCGCACCACCGAGCGCGGCGAGATCATGCGCTGGCCGCCGCGCCTTGGCCTGCGAGGCTCGCTATGAATTTCGTCGAGCGCCTCGCCGCCGAGCCGTGGCGCTTCGATTGGTTGGCGACGATGCGGCGGATCGAGCGCGCGCATCCGGACAAGCCGCGCATCGGCGACAGCGCGTCGCGGCGCGAGGAGTTCGTCTTAGTTTCGCAGAACCCTTTTCTCGAATTTCCCGACAGCACCATCGAGGCGGCCTCGCGCGACGAGCAGGGGCGGGTTCGCATCGTCGCGCGATTTCTAGGGATGTTCGGGCCGCAGGGCGCGCTGCCGCTGACCACCACCGACGAGGCCTATGCGTGGCTGCGCGCGCGCGACGACGCGTTCGCGCGCTTCGCCGACATCGTGCAGAGCCGCTTCCTCGCGCTGTTCTTCCGCGCCTGGGCCGACGCGCGGCCGATCGCGCAAAACGACCGGCCGGAGCAGGATCGCTTCCGCGATTATGTCGGATCAGGCATCGGGCTTGGCGCCGCCTGGTTCAAGAACCGCGACACGGTGCATGATTTCGTCAAGCTGGAATATGCCGGTCTGCTCGGCCCGCGCGTGAAGAGCGTGTCGCGGCTGCGGTTCTTTCTCTCTGGCCTGGTGGGATCGCGCGTCGAGATCGAGGAATTCGCCGGCGTCTGGTTGACGCTCGACGAGAGCGAGCGCAGCCGATTAGGCGCCGCACGCAGCGGGCTCGGAACCGATTGCATGTTGGGCGCGACGGCGTTCAGCGTCAGCGACAAGTTCCGCATCCGCGTCTACGCCCGCGATTTCGCGCATTACGAGCAGTTCCTGCCCGGCGCCGCGATGGCCGACCAGATCGCCGACGCGGTGTTTTCCTATGTCGGCGACGAATATGATTGGGACCTCGAACTTGCCATTCCCGCTGGCGAAGTGCGCGCGGCGCGGGTGGGTCTGGGCGCGAAGCTTGGTTGGACCGGCTGGATGGCGCCCAATTGGTCGAACGTCGACCAGCAATGGCGGACGGATGCGCGGTTTCATCTGATCAGCCGCCGCGCGGCGGCGAAATCTTAAACGCAGGAGCTGCAATCATGGGCGCGGACATCAGCGTTGAATCGGTCGCCGGCAAACTCAACCGGATCGGCTACGAGGCGTTCATCCAGGCGCTGCGGCAGGCCAAGAGCGCCGGCAATCGCAACATCGAGCTTGGCCATTGGCTGCTGCATCTGTTGCAGAAGGACCGCGCCGACATCGCCGTCACGGCAGATCATTTCAAGCTCGACCGCGCGCGCATGATCGCCGATCTGACCAAAGTGGTCGGCTCGCTGCGCAAGAACGAAACCGAAATGCCGGGCATCTCGACCCAGGTCGCCGACGCGCTCGATCGTGGCTGGCACTACGCCACCTTGTTGTTTGGCGAGACGCAGATCCGCACCGGCCATCTCCTGGTCGCCATGCTGAAGTCGCTGGAGCTGCGGCGCGCGCTGATCAACTGTTCGCAAGAATTCGCGAAAATCCCGGTTGATGAACTGGCGGTGGCGCATATCTCGATCTGGAAAGATTCGGAGGAAGGCAACCTGCGGCCGATGGACAACTCCGGGGTCGCGGCCGCCGAAACGCCGGCGGGCCAGACAGCGCTGGGGCCGAGGGGGACCACCGCGCTCGACCGGTTCAGCCAGGACCTCACCGCCAAGGCCAAGGCCGGCGGGATGGACCCGATCCTCGGGCGCGACGACGAAATCCGCCAGATCATCGATGTGCTGATGCGCCGGCGCCAGAACAACCCGATCCTGACCGGCGAGGCGGGCGTCGGCAAGACCGCGGTGGTTGAAGGCTTCGCGCAACGCATCGCCTCCGGCGACGTGCCGCCGCCGCTGCGCGACGTGCGCGTCTGCGTGCTCGACGTCGGGTTGATGCAGGCCGGCGCCTCGATGAAGGGCGAGTTCGAGCAGCGGCTGCGCTCGGTGATTGACGAGGCGCAATCCTCGCCGACGCCGGTGATCCTGTTCATCGACGAGGCGCATACGTTGATCGGCGCCGGGGGGCA
>JAGWRL010000270.1 GCA_028876585.1 Pseudomonadota bacterium
AAGGAGTTGACGCGGCGGCCGCCCTCGACCGCCAGCGCGTCCTCGATCGCGCCATAGAGGCGCGGCAATTCGCGGAAGAAGGTGTAATCGTAATAGGACAGGCCGTTGGCGACCTCGTCGATCACCTTCAACCGCGCCTGCCGCAGCATGTTGGTGCGCCACAACAACAGGATCGCGCGGCGCAATTGCTCCTCGTTGCGCTCGGTCTCCTGATCGTCGCCGGCGATGCGCTCGCGTTCGTCGAGCAGCGCGGCGACCTCGAGTTCGCGGGTGATCGTGCTTTTGCGCCGCACTTCGGTTGGATGCGCGGTCAACACCGGGCTGATCAACGCGGAATCGAAGAAATGCGTCAGCGCCGCGCCGTCGAACCCGGCCGCGCGCGCCCGCTTCAGCGCGTAGCGCAGCGAGCCGGGACGGGCGGCCGAGCGGCGCACGACATGGGCGCGGTTGCGGCGGATGTGGTGCTGGTCCTCGGCGATATTGGCCAGATGCGAGAAATAGGAGAAGGCGCGCACGATGGCGAGCGTCTGGTCGTTGTCGAGGCTGTCGAGAATGGCGGCGAGTTCGCGCCGCGCCGCCGCCTCGTTGTCGCGGTGGAAGCGGATCGAGGCCTGCCGGATGCGCTCGACCAGCGCGAACACCTCCGCCCCCTCCTGCTCGCGCACGGTGTCGCCGAGCAGGCGGCCGAGCAGGCGAATGTCGTCGCGCAGCGGCGCGTCCTTCTCGGCGTCGCCGCTGGCGGACGGTTCATCGGCGGCGGCGTCGGACATGGGCGAGGGCCTTCTGAGGCGTGCGAACGCCGTCTGCAAGCGCAGACGGATCGGCGGCTGTCAAGCAAGCGCCGCGCCAGGGGGCGCAGGTTTGGCGAGCGCCGCCGCCAGCGTGGCGCGCAGCGCTGCGGAATCCTTCAGCGCGCATTCGTAGATCACCAGCGTGCGCCAGCCGAGCGCCGCCAGCGCCTCCAGGTTGCGCGCGTCGCGGGCGCGGTTGCGGGCGATCTTGTCGCGCCAGTAATCGGCGTTGGCTTTCGGCGCCCGCGCGCCCCGCGCGCAATCGTGGCCGTGCCAGAAGCAGCCGTGCACGAAAATGGCGAGCTTGCGCCTGATGTAGACGATGTCGGGCTTGCCTGGCAGATCGGCGCGATGCAGCCGGTAGCCCGGCGCGATCTCGCGCAGCATCGCCCGCACCGCGCGCTCGGGGCCGGTGTCGCGCGATTTGACCGCCCGCATCGCAGCGGAGCGCTCGGGGGAGGGCGGGGTCACGAAAACAGGTCGCCTTCGACGTCGACCGCCAGCCCCAACAGCTCGGCGTGATATTTTTGCAGGCGCTGGAAATGCGCCTCGATCGCGCCGGCGATTTCGCGCGAATTCTTCACCGCGAGGAAATGCCCAACGATCTGGCTGTAATGCTCGGCCTGTCGCGGCAGCCGCAGCGCCGGGTCGCGCTTCTCCAGGATTTCCGCGTCCGCCATCACCTGCACCTTTTGCGCCGGCTGCGGCGGCTCGCGCCCGCGCACCGGCCGGCGCGGCGCCTTGCCGTTCATCAGCGCCGATTTGGGGTGGAAGGCGTGGAATAGCGCGACCTCGACCTCGTCGATCTCCGCCCGCTCGGCGACGGGATAGGCCCAGACCCAGGCGACCTCCCAGATGTCGATCTGCCGGTTGGCGATGATGTCGCTGCGCGCCGAGGTCAGATGCCGGTTGACGCGCGAGCGGATGCCGTCAACGGATTGCCCGACATAGAGCGGCGTCTGGTCGAGATCGCACAAAGCGTAGCAGCCGATCCGGTTGGTGAGCGTCCGCACCGCCCTGCGGCGATACGCAAGGTCGATCGGCATATCTCACTCCGCCGCGATCCGCTTCGCCGCCTCGGCGCCGGCGAGGATCGGCTCCAGGATTTGCGCGGCGATGAAACGCACCACGGGTGCGCAAACGCCGTCGCCGCAGACGTGGTAGGCGTCGTTGTAGCGCTCGGGCAGAATGTAATCGTCGGCGAGCCCCATCAGCCGCGCCGCCTCGCGCGGCGACAGCAGCCGCGAGCGCAGTTTCTTGCCTTCGACCACGAGGAGGGTCTGCCGCGACGACCCGCCCGCCGGGGTGCGCAGGCAACCCGCGACATCGTCGAACCGCACTTCGGCGCGCTGGCGCTTGTCGCCGTTCGCGTCCGGCCGCGTGCGCCGGTAGATCGTGCCGATGACCCGCCGGCGGGATTGGCTGGCGGCGGCGACCTTGGCGCGGTTGAGCTCCGACATCAGGCTCAACAGATAATCCGTCTCCGCCGGCGTGTGCCATTTGACGCCGCTCGGCCGCGTCTCGATGACGTCGGCGAATGTCGTCGTTCTCGGTTCGGGTTCGGGCGGGCTCCACCACAGCCATTGCCGCTTCGCCGCCCCGCGCAGACCCG
This sequence comes from Pseudomonadota bacterium, assembly GCA_028876585.1. Next base: position 2,404 of record JAGWRL010000270.1, read on the forward strand.
CATGCGCCTGTCGCAGCGCCGTGGGATGCCAAAGTTCGCTCGGCGCGTCGGCGATCGGCGCGCCGCTCAGATCCTCGCTTGGCGCGATGGCGATGAAGAACACGCGCGGCCGCGATTGCGGCGCGAAGCGCGCGGCGTTGATGACGACGGCGCCGACGCGATAGCCGGCCCCCGCCAGCGCGCCCGCCAGCGCGACGAAATCCTGGCCGCCGCGCGAGGTGAGCGAGCCGTAGACATTTTCCAACACGACGGCGCGCGGGGCCCGGCCGTCGCGTTGCAGCGCCTGCATCAGCCGCCAGAACGGCCAGAACGTGCCCGAGCGCGTCAGCGTATTGTCGCGCTCGGCGCCCAGGCCGCGATAGCCGCCCGCCAGCGACAGGTCCTGACAGGGGAACGAGGCCCAGGCGAGGTCGGCCGCGCCGGGCGGCAGGTCGGCCGGCGTCAGCGTCGCCACATCGGCGCAGCGGATATCGCCCGCGCCAAAATTCGCCTTGTAAGTTTCAACTTTCATCGCGTCGAAATCGTTGGCGAACAGGCATTGCCAGCCGTCGCCGAGCCCGGCGCGCGCCATGCCGCCGCCGGCGAAGAATTCGAGGAAGGTGAGCGCGCGCATGCCGCAGTCCGAGTCTATCGGCGCGACCCTATGCCATGCGCAAGGGATGCGAAAGCGCCGACGCGCTTGACGGCCTCGCCGCCGAAACGCTTTATGCCGGCATGGCTTTCGACTTTCCCGTTCTCGTCTGCGACATCGGCGGCACCAACGCGCGGTTCTCGCTCAAAACCTCCGCGCGCGCCGAGCTGTCCGAGCCGGTGCATGTGCGCACGCATGATTATCCCGGCCTCGCCGAGGCGATCGCGGCGATTTTGCCGCAACTCGCCGCCCGGCCGCGCGCGGTGATCGCCTGCGGCGCCGGGCCGATCGTCGACGGCAAATTGAAGCTGACCAATGCGCCGTGGGTGATCGACGGGCGCGAGGTCGCGCAGAAGCTCAAGCTCGGCGGCGGTCTTTTGCTCAACGATTTCGAGGCGCAGGCGCTGTCGCTGCCCGCCATTCCCGACGCCTGGACGCGCCAGATCGGCCCGCTCGGTTTTGGCGGCGACGGCCCGCGGGTGATTCTCGGCCCCGGCACCGGACTGGGCGTCGCCGCGCTGATCGACGCCTCGGGCCGGCATACGCCGGTGTCCTCGGAGCTGTGCCACATCGGCTTCGGCCCGGAAACGGCGGAGGAGGCGGCGATCTGGCCGCATCTGGAACGCGCGCACGGCCGCATCACCACCGAGAGCGTCGCCTGCGGCGCCGGCCTCGCCCGCGTCTATCGCGCGAGCTTGCTCGCCAAGGGCGCCGAGCCGGAATTCGACGATCCCGCCGCGGTGACGGCGGCGGCGCTGGCCGACCGCGACGGCGAGGCGGCGCAAGCGGTGCGGCTCTATTGGCGCATCATCGGCCGGCTCGCCGGCGACGTGGCGATTTCCTTCGTCGCGCGCGGCGGGGTGACGCTCGCCGGCGGCGTGCTGCCGCGCATCGTCGATCTGCTTGACGAACAGGCTTTCCGCGCCGCCTTCGAGATGAAGGCGCCGGTCGACGGCCTCGCGCGGACGATCCCGACGCGGCTGGTGATGCGCGCCGATTCGGTGCTGATCGGCATGGCGGCGATCGCCGCCGATCCCGAGCGCTACGCCATCGACTACGCCGGCCGGGCCTGGACATGAGGCCGGCGCCGTCAAATCGCCGTTTTCCTGGTGTGTGCGAAGACTGTGCACATCTGGATTCGGAGCGCCGGGGATTAACGGCATGGTGAAGATTTCTCTCGCGGCCGTCGTGGTCTTGCTGAGCGCGGCGCCGGTGTTCGCGCAGGATTGCGCGGCCGACCTGCAAGCGCTGTCGAGCCGGCGCGAAGCGGCGCTAAAGAACATCAACGCGATGGTCGTCTCCGCCAAGGGCAAGAAGCTCGATCCGGAGGCGTTTTGCGCGCGCTCGCGCCCGCTCAACGCGGCCGAGGCGGCGATGCTGGCCTATATGGTCAAGAACAAGGACTGGTGCCAGATTCCCGACGATTCCATCGCCCAGTTGAAGGCGACGCACGCCAAGAGTGCCGCTTTCGGCGACAAGGCCTGCGCGGTCGCGGTGCAGATCACCAAGATGAAGAAACAGGCCGCCCAGGCGGCGCAGCAGAGCGCGGCCGGCGGCGGCGCGCCGGCTGAACAGCCGTTGCCCGCCGGCCCGCTTTGAGGCCGTCGGCCGTTCTGCCGGACGCGCGGCCGTCGAGTTTCGCGCTGCGGCTCGCGCCGCCGGCGCTGCTGCCGTTCGTGCAACTCGCCCGGCTCGATCGGCCGATCGGCTGGCAATTGCTGCTCGCCCCGTGCTGGTGGGCGACGGCTTTGGCCGGCATGGCGGCGCATCGGGCGCCCAATCCCTGGCATCTCCTGCTGTTTTTCGTCGGCGCGATCGCGATGCGCGGCGCCGGCTGCACCTACAACGACATTCTCGACCGCGATCTCGACGCCGGGGTCGAGCGCACGCGCGGCCGGCCGCTGCCCTCGGGCCGGGTGACGCCCAAGGCGGCGGCGGCGTTCATGATCGCGCAGGCGCTGGTCGGCCTGGCGGTGCTGCTCGCCTTCAACCGCTTCACCATCGGCGTCGGTCTCGCCTCGCTGGTCGTGGTCGCGGTCTATCCGCTGATGAAGCGGGTGACGTCGTGGCCGCAGGCGGTGCTCGGGCTGGCGTTTTCCTGGGGCGCGCTGGTCGGCTGGAGCGCGAACTTCGGCCGGCTCGACGCGCCCGCCTTCGCGCTTTATGCGGCGGCGTGGTGCTGGACCGTCGGCTATGACACGATCTACGCCCAGCAGGACGCGCGCGACGACGCCATCGTCGGCATCCGCTCGACGGCGCGGCTGTTCGGCGCCCACGCGCGGGCGGGGGTGGCGATTTTCTACGCGCTGGCGGCGGGGTTGACGCAGCTCGCCATCCTAGGCGCCGGCGGGGGCCTTTGGGCCGAGCTCGGCTGGGTCGCCTTCGCGGCGCATCTGGGGGGCCAAGTCTGGCGCATCGACGGCGCGAGCCCGGCGACGGCGCTAAAACTGTTCCGCGCCAATCGCGACGCCGCGCTGCTGCTGCTGGCGGGGCTGGCGGCGCAGGGGCTGGCGGGATAGCGCCTCACGGCCGCTGGTTGAGGAACGCCAGCGCGCCATCCTTGTAGACCCGGTCGCCGACGGCGCGGTTGTGATCGCGGCCGGGGATTTCGAGCGCGGCGCCGTTGGGGAATAGGGCGGCGAGCGCGTGCGGGTCGCCGGCCACATTGTCGGCCGTCCCGATCGCCACCAGCGTCGGGGCGGCGATTTCGCCCACCTCAGCCGCCGTCAGCGTCTGCCGCGAGCCGCGGATGCAGGCGGCGAGCGCGCGCAGGTCGCCGCCGCTCTGCTCGGCGAAGGCGCGGAACATGCGCTGCATCGGGTCGCTCAGCGCGTCGAGCGAGGGCGCCTCCATCGCGTCCGCAATGCCGAGCGGCAGGCCGACGCCTTCGACCAGATGAATGCCGAGGCCGCCGAGGATCAACCCGCGCACCCGCTCAGGGTTCGCCAGCGCCAGGAACGAGGCGATCCGCGCGCCCATCGAATAGCCCATCACGTCGGCGCGCGCGACGCCGAGATGGTCGAGCAGGTTGACGGCGTCGCGCGCCATCAGCGGCGTGGCGTAGGCTTGCGGGTCGTAGAGCTTTTCGCTGCCGCCGTGGCCGCGATTGTCGATCAGGATCGCGCGCCGCCCGGCCCGGCTCAACGTCGTCGTCCAACTCGGCGCGACCCAGTTGATGCGGTGCGAGGAGGCGAAGCCGTGGATCAGCAGGATCGGCTCGCCGAGATCGTCGCCTTGCGGGGGCAGATCGCGATAGGCCAGAGTGACGCCGTCGGAGAGAAAAGTCTGCATGGCGGCCCGACTTAAGGCCGCGTCGGCGGATTTGCAAAGGCGCAGCGGCCGCGCGCGCTTACGTGGCGGTATAGCTAGAATTTTATAAATATTCTCCGCAAAACTATTGTCGGGGCGTAACTATATAACGGTGTAAATTCGGTATGCTCTAATTCCGCTTAACCGCTTCGCTGCGTCTTGTGTTAGGCTTTGCTTGCGATCCTGTCATTGCGTAGGAGCATGCTATGCTTCCCGTCGAGAAGATAAATAAACTCCTGTACGATTCCGAGCGCGCGCAACAAGATTCCCGCACCCTGTGGCGGGAAATCACCGAGGACCGGAACCCCAAGCCCGGCGCGCCGGCCGCGCGCGACGACGATGACGGCGACAGTCTGCCGCTGAAATTGTCGGGCCGCTATCAGGTCGGCGACGGCAGCGAGTTTCCGTGCGAGGTGCGGGCGATTTCTCCGCTCGGCTTTCACCTCAAGGGGCCGCGATGCGGCCGCGTCGGCGACGTGTGCACGGCGAATATCGCCACGGTCGGCATCGTCGAGGGAATCGTCGTCCAGACCCACGGCGAATCCTTCGTCGTCGGCGTGTTCGCGCTGCCGATCCGCATCAGCCGGCTGGCGAAGCGGTTGCGCTGGCAGTTGCGGCGCGAGACGGAGGAGCTGACCGACCGGCGCGCGAGCGAGCGGGTCGAGATGAACCACGCCACCGCGCAGCTCGAAACCGCCGAGGGGCGGCTGTTCCCGTGCGAGATTTTCGACATTTCGCAGGGCGGCGCGGCGCTGCATCTGGGGTCCAGCGCGCTGTATTTCTGGGTCGATCAGCCGATCAAGATGGGCGGGCGCGCCGGCCGCGTGCTGCGCTATTTCCCCGGCGGCGTGGTGATCAAGTTCGATTGAGGCGCGGCGCGCGCCGGCTGTCCGGCGCGGCGCGATCGGGTTAGAAGGCCTTCGGGTTGAGGCCGGCGGCGCCGGCGTTTCAACAGGGGAGGCAAGTTCATGCCGGATCGAAACATCGTTGTGGTCGTCGGCAGCCTGCGCGGCGGTTCGTTCACGCGGCGAGTGGCGCAGGCGATCGTGCGGCTGGCGCCGGGGGCGTTCGGCTACCAGTTCGCCGAGATCGGCCAGTTGCCGCTCTACAATCAGGACCTCGACGCGCCCGAGGCGACGCCGAAGCCGTGGATCGAGTTCCGCGACTTCATCCGCCCGTTCGCCGGCGTGCTGTTCGCCACGCCGGAGCACAATCGCTCGATTCCCGCCGCGCTGAAGAACGCGCTCGACGTCGGTTCGCGGCCCTATGGCCAGAGCGCGTGGGCGGGCAAGCCGGCCGGAATCGTCAGCGTCACGCCGGGCGCGATGGGCGGCTTCGGCGCCAATCATCATCTGCGCCAGAGCCTGGTGTTCCTCAACATGCCGGCGATGGCGCAGCCCGAAGCCTATATCGGCCACGCCGCCGATCTGATCGCCGACGATTTCTCGGTCAAGGTCGAGAGCACGCGCACGTTTCTCAGCCAATACATGGGCGCGCTGGAGACGTTCGTTAGCAGGTTCGCCTGACCTTTACAGGCGCGGCCGCGCGCGCGACACTGCGCCGATGATCCCCAACGCCCCCCGCGCCTTCAATTTCGACCTCGGCGAAAGCGCCGACATGATCCGCGAGTCCGCGCGTGCGTTCAGCGACAAGGAAATCGCGCCGCGCGCGGCCGCCATCGACCGCGACAATGCGTTTCCGCGCGAGCTTTGGCCAAAACTCGGCGCGCTCGGCCTGCACGGGATCACCGCGCCGGAGGAATATGGCGGGCTGGGTTTGGGCTATCTCGAACATTGCGTCGCGGTCGAGGAAGTGTCGCGCGCCTCCGCCGCCATCGGCCTCAGCTATGGCGCGCACTCGAACCTGTGCGTCAACCAGATCGTGCGCAACGGCACGGCGGCGCAAAAGGCGCGCTATCTGCCCAAGCTGATCTCGGGCGAACATGTCGGCGCGCTCGCCATGTCGGAGCCGGGCGCCGGCTCCGACGTGGTGTCGATGAAGACGCGGGCGGAGAAGAAGGGCGACCGTTATGTGCTGAACGGCGCGAAAATGTGGATCACCAACGGGCCGGTCGCCGACGTGCTGATGGTCTACGCCAAGACCGATCCGGCGGCCGGGCCGCGCGGCGTCAGCGCGTTTCTGATCGAGAAGGATTTTAAGGGATTCCGGCCGGGGCAAAAACTCGACAAGATGGGGATGCGCGGCTCGGACACGTCGGAACTGGTGTTCGAGGATTGCGAAGTTCCGGAGGAGAACCTCGTCGGCGCGCCCGGCAAGGGCGTCAACGTGCTGATGAGCGGGCTCGATTACGAGCGCGCGGTGCTGGCGGCGGGGCCGCTCGGCATCATGCAGGCGGCGATGGACGTGGTGCTGCCTTACGTGCACGAGCGAAAGCAGTTCGACCAGCCGATCGGCCAGTTCCAGCTGATCCAGGCCAAACTGGCGGATATGTATGTGTCGCTCAACGCGTCGCGCGCCTATGTCTATGCGGTGGCGAAAGCCTGCGATCGCGGCGAGACGACGCGCGAGGACGCGGCCGGCGCGATCCTCTATTCCGCCGAACGGGCGACCCAGGTCGCGCTCGACGCGATCCAGGTGTTGGGCGGCAACGGCTACACCAACGATTACCCCGCGGCGCGGCTGCTGCGCGACGCCAAACTGTACGAGATCGGCGCCGGCACCAGCGAAATCCGTCGGATGTTGATCGGGCGGGAGCTGTTCAACAAGAGTGCGTAGTTCGAGCGGCGGCGCCCCCTCCCTTGCCCTCCCCCACAAGGGGGGAGGGGACGGCCGGCGGCGGCGTCAAGTCTACTAACCCATTGTTCGCAAACCGCATTATTCGGGCAGCAGCCGGCGCCGGCGGGCGAGCGGTCGAACTTGCCCGGCCGGATCGCCACCGCGTTCGCCGCCGCGCGGCTCATGGGAATAGGCAGTAGGCAATAGGCAGTAGACAGTAGGCAATAGGCTTTCGCGCCCCATACCTCCTATTGCCTACTGCCTACTGTCTACTGCCTATTGCCCAC